>CAIXEV010000632.1 GCA_903918555.1 uncultured bacterium
CTCGTCCGCGAAGCGCGCGAGCTCCTCTCGTCGACCTGCGGGTCGCCGATGTCGGAGAGCCCGCAGATCGTGGCCGCCGTCGCCGAGGAACGCCTGCGCGCCCGCCAGCGCGAGAACGCCGAGCTTGCGATCGCAAGCGCCGAGTTCACCCGCGCGGTGATGGACGACCTGTCGCGCGTCGCCCGCCGCGCCGGCTGATCAGGCCGCTGATCAGACAGAGGTGCGCGCGAGCACGCCGCACGCCTCGCGATGGGCGATCGCATGCAGCTCCGCCGTGCGCTCGGACGAAGTTCTCCCGTCCGTCCCGGTGGCGTAGCCGCCCGAAAGCGTCAGGCACAGCGGAATCCCGCGACCGGCGACCTCCTGGATCACCATGCGGTCTCGGGTCGCGATGCCCTGCTCGGTCAGCGCGAGCCTCCCGAAGCGATCTCCAGACGCCACATCCACTCCGGCGAGGTAGAAGGCGAGATCGGCCCGCGCCGCCTCGAGCACGCGCGGCAGATGCTCGGCGAGCGTGGCGAGATACGCATCGTCCTGCATCCCGTCGGGCAAGGGTACATCGAGGGTCGACGGCGGCTTCTTCAGCGGGAAGTTCTTCGCGCCGTGCATCGAGAAGGTGAAGACCGACGGGTCGCCCGCGAAGATCGCCGCGGTGCCGTTTCCGTGATGGACATCGAGGTCGATGACGAGGATGCGCCCGAGCCCGCGCTCGCGCTGAAGGATGCGCGCGGTGACCGCGACATCGTTGAGCGTGCAGTAGCCCTCGCCCGCATCGCGCAGGGCGTGGTGCGTGCCGCCGGCGAGGTTCGCAGCCATGCGGCTCCGCACGCGCAGCGCGGCCAGCGCCGCATCGATCGTGCCCTGCACCGCGAGCCGCGCGCGACGCACGAGCCGCGGAGACCACTCCATGCCGATGCGCCGCTGCTCCTCGGGCGACAGCGTGCCTTCCCGCAGCTTCGCGAGGTAGCCCTCGTCATGCACGAGCGCAAGCGTGTCCCACGAGACCTCGAGCGGATGGTGCTCGTTCCACGGCCCGAGGAGACCCTCGGCGA
This sequence comes from uncultured bacterium, assembly GCA_903918555.1. Classification (GTDB taxonomy): domain Bacteria; phylum Planctomycetota; class Phycisphaerae; order Phycisphaerales; family SM1A02; genus QWPT01. The sequence continues at coordinate 1,053 of CAIXEV010000632.1, forward strand.
CGAGGATCGCGTGCAGGCACTCGTACTTCCGCATCGGGAAGGCGTGCCCGGCGGGAAGCGCCATCACATAGTCGGGGTGATACGAGACATGCTCGAGAGGCGTCATGCGTCGGGGCCCCCGCCTGCATCGATGGCGGGCGCGCCGCTCACAGCCTCTTCACGAGCTCGTCGGCGAACTCCATCGTGCCGTGCTGGCCGCCGAGGTCGCGCGTGACGGCGCCCTCCGCGAGCGCGCGGTCGTACGCAGCGCGGATGCGGCTGGCTGCGTCGCGGAAGTGCGGCGCGTGGCGCGTGGCGGAAAGCCAGTTGAGCATCATCACGCCCGACATGACGAGCGCGAGCGGATTGGCGATTCCCTTGCCCGCGATGTCGGGGGCGGATCCGTGCACGGCCTCGAAGACAGCGCCCTTCTCGCCGATGTTCGCGCCCGGAGTCACGCCGAGGCCGCCGACGAGACCCGCGCAGAGGTCGCTCAGGATGTCGCCGTACAGGTTCTCCGCGAGGATCACATCGAACTTCGTCGGATCCTGCACCAGCTTCATGCACGCGGCGTCGACGATCACCTCTTCGTAGACGATGTCGGAATAGCGCGCCTCGTGCACCTCGCGGGCGCAGCGGATGAACATGCCGTCGGTCAGCTTCATGATGTTCGCCTTGTGGAACACGCTGACCTTCTTGCGCCCGCGCTCGCGCGCGTAGCGGAAGGCGTAGTCGGCGATCCGGCGCGAGGCGCCCTCGGTCGCGACCTTGAGGCTCGTCGCCACGCCCTTGGTGATCTCGTTCTCGATGCCCGCGTAGAGGCCCTCGGTGTTCTCGCGGACGATGACGACATCGACGCCGGTGTAGCGCGACTTGACGCCCTCCATCGAGCGGATCGGACGCACGGCGGCGTAGAGGTCGAGCGTCTTGCGAAGCAGCACATTGACCGAGCGGAACCCCGTCCCGACGGGAGTCGTGCATGGGCCCTTGAGCGCGACGCCGTACTCGCCGATGAGGTCGAGCGTGGACTGCGGAAGCAGCTGCTTCTCGCCCGCCTTGATCGCGGCCTCGCCTGCGTGCGACACCGTCCAGCGCAAGTCGGCGCCCGCGGCATCGAGCACGCGGCGCGCCGCATCGGCGACTTCGGGACCAATTCCATCACCGGGGATCAGAACAACATCGGTTGGCATGGCTTCTCGTGAACTGAGGCGGAACCTGCTCGCAACGGCGGGCAACGATTGAAGTCAGAGCATAACGGCGAACGCGCCGGATGGCGCCCTTTGGAGGACACCATCCGGCGCGTGATGCACGAAGGGACGATCTGCGTTCAGCGCCGAGCGGCCTCGCCGCCGACCACGGTCGACTTGGCGGGGATCTTCAGCTTCTGACCGATCTTGAGGGCGGCGGGATCGGAGCCGATGAGGCCCTTGTTCTCCGAGTAGATGCGCTCCCAGTACTTGGTGTTGCCGTAGTACTTGCGGGCGATCGACGCGAGCGTCTCGCCCGAAGCGACGACATGCGTGTTGTCGCTGCCGCCGGCGGTCGCCGTGGTGGCGGCCGAAGGCGTGGTGCTCGGGGTCGAACCGGCAGGCTTCGCAGCCTTCGTCGCCGAGTCGCTCGCAGGGATGCGGAGCTTCGTGCCGACCTTCATCGAGGTCGGGTCGACGGTCGGGTTGGCCTTGGCGATCGCGCGCCAGGCGTTCTCGTTGCCGAAGTACTTCTTGGCGATCTTGCTCATCGTCTCGCCAGAAGCGACCGTGTGAGTCGTCTCGCCAGACGGAGCGGCGCCGCTGGCCGGGGCGGGCGTCGAGACGCTCGTCGGCACGCTGCCGCTCGGAACCGTGCCCGACGGGCCAGGAGTGGTCGGGCGAGGACCACCTGCGGTCGTGACCGCCGGAGCGGTGCTGTTTGCGGGAACTGCGTTGACCGAGGGGGTGGTTGGGTTCGCGGTGGTGGGATTGACAGTCGTCGGGGCGACCGTCGTCGAGCCGCCCGTCACCGGGATGCCGTTGATGGTCGTGCCGGGAGCCGGGGCCGGCGCCGGACGCGCCGATGCGGGAAGGTCACCCTTGCCCGTGCCAGCTGCGCTGAGCGAACCGGGCGCGAAGCCAGGCTGCTCGCGGGCGGGAGCGGTGCCCGTTCCAGCCGGCAGACCGGTCGGAACAGGAGTCGTGGCCGCGCCCGGGCCAGCTGAACCCAGCGCGCCGATCGCGGGCGTTGAGCTCGCGGAGGACGGCGGAGCGCCGACGCTCGGGATCGCGGGCGCCAGGGTGCCTGGTGTCTGCGACGAGAGGCCGTTGACGGTCGTTCCGCTTGCGGCGGTGCCGCTCTCCTTCGCGGTGACCGACTTGGTGTTGGAGGCGGGCGGAGCGACGAAGGCGTAGTAAAGGCCAGCTGCTCCGAGGAGAACGACAAGGACGATCGCTGCGATCTTGGTACCGGTCGGCATGGGGTGCTCGATTGTGCGACGGTATCGCAAGTGCGAACGGGACTCGTGCTCCGGCATCCGTTCCGGCGAGCGCCCGTGAAAAAGTATCTTGTGGCCCGAGGATCAGCGGTTCTTGCCGCATCCACTCGCGCGAAACCAAATCTGCTCAGACAGTCTGAGGCATCAAACGGTCAGAGGCCTTAAACAGGGAGGGGCTTCGCGCTCACTGGGGCGATGGCCGCCTTCGCGCGCTCAGCCTCTTCCTCCTTGCGACTGTACACCAGCGGCGCAGCAATTGCCACCGAACTGAAGGTGCCCGCGATGAGGCCGATCAGGAATGTGTAGGCAAACGGGCGGATGCCCGTGCCGCCGAGGGCGATGAGGACGATTGCTGTAGCAAGAGTGCTGCCACCCGTGAGGATGGTTCGGCTGAAGGTCTGGTTGATCGACAGGTTGACCGTGTCGCGGCTGATCCAGCTGCGCTTGCCGCGGTTCTCGCGGATACGGTCGAGGATGACCACCGTGTCGTTGATCGAGTAGCCGATGATGGTCAGAAGTCCCGCCACCACATTGAGATCGATGCGGTATTCCTCGATGAAGAGCGCCGAGCCGAAGCCCGTCTTCGCCAGCGGAATCGTGAGCGACAGGAACCCGAGGCAGACGACGACATTGAAGGTCAGGCTTGCGATCGAGGCCGTCGAGAAGCGGAAGCTTCCGAACCGCACCCAGATGTAGGCGAGCATGCCGATGAGGCTGAGGACAACGGCGACCACCGCGGTGGCGGCCAGGTTCTCCGCGACCACCGGGCTGAAGCTCGACACCTGGTCGAGGCTCGCCTGCTGGGTCAGCGCCTGCTGGACGAGCTTCCACTCCTGGGCGGCGAGGTCGCGATCCCAGATCTCGAGATCCATCTCGAGGCTGTTGATGTCGGGGTCGCTCACGAGGACGACGACCGACTTCTGGAGGCCCTGCGGCGACGCAGGGTCGACCGGCTCGAGGCCGTAGACCTTCGTCTTGCGGCCGGCGGTCGACGACCAGTCCGGCTGCGCGCGCATGCGGGCGACGCGTTCGGAGACATCCGTCGTGGACACCGCAGGGCTGATCTGGTCGATGATGATCGCCACGCCGCCGCGGAACTCGCCTGCGGGCTCCTGCGCGACGCTCGGCCGACCGATCGACGAACCGACGAGCGCCTTCTCGACGGGCCTGGTGACGACCGTGTGATCCTTCGAATCCGAGCCCGCGAACAAGAGCGGCAGACGGACATCGAGGTCGTTCGAGAACTCGCGCGTCACGGCCGCGACGACATCGCGCGTGATGCGGGTCTCGTCAAAGCCTTCGGGCGGTGCCGGCGGGTTGCCGACGCGAATCTGGAACTGCGAGCTGAGCCCGGCGGCGCCTTCCGTGCCGATCGTCAGCACATTCGCGCTCGCAAGCTGCGAGACGACGAGATCGCCGCTGTTCTTCGCACCGAGCGCGCGCACGCGCTCCTCGAACGCAGCGCGGGTGAATCCGAGCCGTCCGTCCTCGGCCGCCGTCTCGCCCGCCTTCGCCTGGCGAGTGGTGAGCGACATGAGGACGCCGCCGCGGAACTCCGTCTCGAAGATGTCGTTGCCGCGGGCGTAGACCGCGACGAGCGAGCCGACGAAGAGCACGCCGCTGAAGGCGAGAAGCGCCGGGCGGATCTTGATCCAGTCGACCTTGGGGAGAAGCACGCGCGAGATCGCCGGCACCACGGTCGGCAGCATCGGCAGCGACTTCAGGCCCATGCCGGTCGCCGCGTCGAACATCGCGCGGGTCACCCAGATGCCTGTGAACAGCGTGGCGATGACGCCGATCGACATCGTGAGGGCGAAGCCCTTCACTTCGGTCGCACCGACCTTGTAGAGCACGATGCAGACGATCAGGTTGGTGACATTGCCGTCGATGATCGCGCTGAGCGCGCGCTTGTAGGCCGTGTCGATGGCGACCTTGAGCGAGTTGCCCTGCTCGAGCTCCTCGCGGATGCGCTCGTAGATGAGCACGTTCGCGTCGACCGCCATGGCGACCGACAGCGCGACGCCGGCGAGGCCGGGCAGCGTGAAGGTGCCGTCGATCAGGCCCATGATGCCGAAGATCAGGATCGTGTTGACCGCAAGCGCGATGTCGGCGACGACGCCCGCGAGGAAGTAGTACAGGAGCATCACCACGCAGGTGATGAGCACCGAGATGACGACCGCTTCCTTGCCCTTCGCGAAGTTGTCGGCGCCGATCGAGGGGCCGAGGATGTTCACCGAGATCGGATCGGGCGAGACCTTCGCCTGAAGGCTGCCAGCCGTGAGCACGCGGATGAGGTAGTTGACATCCGCGTCGGAGAACTTGCCGGTGATGATGCCGTTCGACGAGATGCGGTCGTCGAGGCGCGGCGCGGTGTAGACCTGGTCGTCGAGCACGATCGCCATCGGGAGGCCGACATTCGGCGTGGTGAGCGCGCCCATGCGCTCGCCGCCGACCTGATCGAGCTCGAAGCTGACGGCGGCCGAGCCGAGGCGCTGGTCGACGGTGCGGCCGGCGCGCGTCAGCGCCCACGGTGTTCCGCCGTCGTGGGTCATCGACTTCGCGTCGGAGTCGTGGAGCAGCAGGTACTCCTCGCCGCCGAACTGACCCGCCACCAGGTTGTAGTTGGCCGCGAAGTAGCCGGCGGGGTCGGCGCGCAGCGCCTCGAGTTCGGCCGGCTTCTCGTACCACTGCGAGAGATCGTTGAGCGGATACCAGCGAGCGACGCCGGGCTCGCCGGCGCGCGGGCCCTTGGTGGCCAGCTCGCCGCGCAGTCCGTTGATGTCGATGCCCATCGAGTCGGGCGTGACGGCGATGCGGAACTCAAGGACACCCGCGCCGCGGAGGAGACGCATGAGGTCCTCGGGGTCGTCGAGGCCGCTGCGGCGCGCGAGGTACGCGTCCTGCGCGGAGACGAGCGCGTCGAGCTCTGCGCCGAGCATGGGGAACTCGCCGCGGATCGCGGAAAGCTCGTTCTCCCGCGCGCTCGGGCCAAACTGCACATCGCCCTTGTCGTCCTTCACGACCTTGCCGTCGGGGCCGCGCACGGGCTGCTTGTCGGTGGAGAGCGAGATCACCTTGTTGAGCCGCGCCGCATCGAGCGTGCGCGACAGGGCCGTGCTGCGAAGCGTCTCGACGCGGAGCTCGGCGGCCACCACGCGGTCCTCGACGGGGCCCATCTCGGCCGCGCCGGCGCCGCGCTGCACGAGCGCAGCGAGCTCGCTCTTCGCGACCTGCAGCTGCTGCCACGCGGACTCGAGGTCGACCACGACCGGATTCTGCTTGCCGAAGCGATTCGCCGCCGTGCCGCTCAGGAGCGCCGCGTCGAGATCGGCGCCCGAAAGCTGCGTGAGCGCGATGAAGTCGGCGGCCTTCTGCTTCGCCGCGAGCTGGAGCGCGCGCACCTCGTCGGAGGGCAGCGGCATGACGACCTCGATGCGGTCGTTGCCCTGCGGCTGCATGCCGATGTCAAGGACGCCCTGCGGGTTGACGCGCTGCTTGAGCACATCGATCACCTGGCCGAGCACCTCGTCGCCAGGCTGGCTGCCGGGCGTGCTCACCGCGTAGATGAGGCTGACGCCGCCCTTGAGGTCCTTGCCGAGGCGGATTTCCTTGACGGCGATCTCCCACACGCAGAGCGCGGTGAGAATTGCGACGAGGAGGAGCTTGATCCAGGGGTTCTTCATGTCTCGTATCCAGTCTGTGCTCACATGGCGCGAGGCGTCCTGCCTCCGCGCGTCAGCCGTGCCTCAAGAGGCAGCGGCGGTCGACTCCGCGCCTCAGGCGCTGGCCGTCGACTCCTTCATGACCGCCTCGATCTTGCTTCGGACGACGGTGATCTTGGTGTTGGAGTTCTCGTCGATCTTGAGCACGACCACATCGGGCTTGACCTCGACGACGCTTCCGATGATGCCGCCGACGGTGCGGACCTGGTCGTTCTTCTTGATCGAGGACATCATCGCCTCGAACTTCTTCTTCTCGCGGCGGCCGCCGAGGACGGTGCTCACGATGAGCGCGAGCAGCACGCCCATGATCATCAGCGTGAAGAAGTCGAGACCGCCGGTAGCCTTGCCAGTCGCGCCACCGGCAGGTGCGCCGGTCGTTCCTGCAGCGGGCGCCACGGGCGTCCCGGCGACCGGAGGGCCGTCCTGAAGGAGGATGCTCGGGGTCGGGCCAAGTTGAAGGAACGAAAGGTTGTTCATCGGGTCGCTCGGAAAGATTGGCTGGCAGATGCGTGTGCAGGGTTCGGAAGGGACACGCGGGGGGAAAGCTGCGGGGGGAACGTCAGCGAAGTGAAGCAAGGCCGCCCTGCCCCCGCACGCGGGTCAATCCCCCGCCACCTCGGCCCCATCGGAGGCTTCGGCGCGGGCTCCGACCCCACCGTCGGCGA
>CAIXEV010000633.1 GCA_903918555.1 uncultured bacterium
CGAAGCAGGTCGCGAGCGCTCAAAAATCGAACAACCCGCCAGATGGCGGGTTGTTCGTTCGTTCGTTTTATCACCAAAGGCCGCTGCCGCAGCAGCGGCCGCTCTCACTTCGTCCCGAAGCCCGGCGGCCTCGGCGCCTTGATCGGCGCGTCGCTCGGCTTGCGCTTGCCGGGCATGCCGCCCGGGGACGACGGACCCGACGGAGTCGGAGCAGCGTCGCCGCCCCCTTCGTCGTCCTTCGTGCTGTAGTCGGATTGCACCGGCTCGATCACGACATCTGGCTCGTCCGCCTTCGCGAGCTCGAGCTTGAGGACTTCGTACCACGCGGCGATCCAATTCTCGCCGCTGAGCTTCTCCATGATGCCCGGCGGGGTCGCCACCGCGTCGAACTCAGGCTTGTCGCCCGAGGTGTAGACCCAAAGCTGGGGCTCGAAGTCCTCGGCGACATGGAAGACCGCAAGCGTGCAGTCGTTCGAGTCCTGACGGCCGCAACGCACATCGATGCGCGTGATCTCCTCGGTCGTCTTCTTGAAGATGCCTCCATCGACCATGCCGTCGAGGCGGAGCTGATCGGGCGCGGAAAGCATGGGCTTCAGCGCCTCGGAATTGCCGCGCGCGAAGGCGTCGAAGAACTTGAGCACCGCGATGCGCTGCTCGTCGGTCGCGGGAGCCTTGTCCTCGGGCAGGTTCACGCGCGAATCGATGTCGTGCTGAACCATCAGCTCCTTGATCGGAGTGACCGTGGGAGCCGGCGGCGGAGGAGGCGCGACCTTCACGACCGGAGCCGGCGGCGGGGGCGCCGGAGGCTCGCAGCCGGTGAGAACGGCAGCAGCGAGGATCGAGGTGGTGACAGCCGTGGTGAGCGTGAGTGCGGTGGTGTTCTTACGGTGCGTCATGGGGGATGACCTCGCAAGTCTTATCGATCCGGCGCATGAGGCCCTTGAGCACGCTGCCGGGGGCGAGCTCATGGAAGGCGGCCGAGCCGCGGGTCCCGTCGGCCGACATGGCCGAGAGGAGTCCTGAGCAGCTCTGGCTCCATCGTACAGGGGAAACCAATTGTTCCACCAGAAGACGGCGGAGAAGTTGCGGATCCGAGGAATCGTGCGGCGCCGCGGTCACATTCGACCAGACCTCGGCGCGGAAGGGCGATATGGCGACCTTGGCCAGAACATCTCCCATTTTGTCGGCGGCCGGCTGCATCAGGGGGCTGTGGAACGCGCCCGCGACCTGCAGCTTGGTGGCGCGGACCCCGACATCGCCCGCGACGGCGACCGCGCGGTCGCAGGCCTCGATTGCGCCTGAGAGCACGATCTGGCCGGGGGCGTTGAAGTTGGCGGGGACGAGGACGCCGCCCTCGGCTGTGGCCCGGGCGCAGACCTCGTTCGCCTGGGCCTCGTCGGCTCCGATAAGGGCGACCATGCCGCCCTTCGAGCTTTCGGCGGCCTGCTGCATCAGCTGGCCGCGGCGCATCACGAGCCGGAGGCCGTCCTCGAAGCTGAACGCGCCCGCGAGGTGGAGCGCGGTGTACTCGCCGAGCGAGAGGCCGGCGACGGCGCGGATCGGGAGCGCGCGCAGTTCGTCGGGCAGCGCGTGGTAGCACGCGACCGCCGCGGTGAAGAGCGCGGGCTGCGAGAGATCGGTGCGGTTGAGCGTCTCCTGCGGGCCGTTGAAGGCGATGTCGGAGAGCGTGCGGCCGTCGGGGCTCCCCTTGGAGACATCGGCGAAGATGCGGTCGGCCTCGTCGACGACGGCGCGCGCCTTCGGGCTTGCGTCGCACCAGGCCTTCGCCATGCCGACGGCCTGTGCGCCTTGTCCGGGGCAGAGAAGAACGATGTTGCTCATGTCAGATGCTCAGGTATTCCACACCGAACTCGCCCAGGTCAAGCCTCCGCCGAACGCGACCATCATGAAGGGCTTGCCCTTCGTGATCTTGCCCGCGCGCCAGAGTTCGTCGAGGCAGAGCGGAACGCTGCCCGCGCTCGAGTTTCCGTAGCGGTCGATGTTCACATAGATCTTCGACGGGTCGATGTTCAGCTTCTCGCGCGCGGCATCGATGATGCGCACATTCGACTGGTGGCAGACGACCTGGCTGACATCGTCGGGAGTGAGGCCGGTCTTCGCGAAGGCGTCCTCCATGACTTCCTTGAACTTGCCCACCGCGAAGCGGAAGACTTCCTTGCCGTTCATGCGGAGGTAGCCAAGGCGCACGGGGTTGTCGGCGTCCTCGGCCGGCACATCGCGCTCGTGGCGCGGGATGTAGAGCGCGTGCAGGCCCGAGCCATCGGCGCCCATGTGCTGGTAGATGCAGCCCTTCGTCGGGTCGTCGTCGGCGCGGATGATCGCGCAGCCGGCCGCGTCGCCGAAGAGGATCGACACCGAGCGGTCGGTGTAGTCGAGGATCGAGCTCATCGCCTCGGCGCCGATCACGGCGACCGTGCGCATGCGGCCCGCGCGCACCATGCCCTCGGCCATGTTCAGCGCGTAGACGAAGCCGCTGCACGCCGCGGCGAGGTCGAACGCGGCGGCGTTCTTCGCGCCGACCGCGGCCGCGATGCGGCATGCGACCGACGGGCAGGTCATCTCCATCGTCACGGTGCCGACGATGACGAGGTCGATCTCCTCGGCCTTGATGCCGGAGCTCTCGATGGCGCGCTCGAGCGCGCGCTGGGCGAGCGTCGAGCAGCCTTCGGTGCGCAGGTCGAGCACGCGGCGCTCCTTGATGCCGGTGCGCTGCGTGATCCACTCGTCGCTCGTGTCCATCATGCGCGCGAAGTCGTCGTTGGTCAGACGACGGTCGGGCACGGCGGAGCCGGTGCCGAGGATGCGCACGCCGCAGGCGCCGCTTGGGAGTGGTCCCATCATGCGGAGAAGTCCGTCATTGAGCGGGTTCTTGGATCGTCTCGAGGCGCGCGTTGATCACTTCGTTCATTCCGCTGAGCACGAACTGACGCGCGCGGAGGATCGCGTTCATCATCGTGCGCGCGACGCTCGAGCCGTGCGAGATCAGGCAGGTTCCGTTCACGCCGAGAAGCGGCGCGCCGCCGTACTCGTGGTAGTCGTGCTTCGCGTAGATCGCCTTCACGACCGGCTCGAGGCGAATCGCGAGCTCGGGGTCGGTCTCGAGCACCTGCTGCGCGATCGCCTGGAAGAGGCCGCGCGAAAGGCCCTCGGCGAGCTTCAGCATGACATTGCCGACGACGCCGTCGGTGTTGACGACATCGGCGTCGCCGTCAAAGACGCCGCGGCCTTCGACATAGCCGATGAAGTTGAGGTTCTCGGCGCCGCGGAGAAGGTCGCGCGCGACCTTCATCTCGCTCGTGCCCTTCTGCTCCTCGCCGCCGACATTCATCAGCGCGACGCGGGGATTCTTGATGCCGAGGATGCCGCGCGCGTACGCGTCGCCCATGACGCCGTACTGGGCGAGGTGGACGGGCTTCGGCTCGATGTTGGCGCCGACATCGATCAGCACGATCGGACCCGCGAAGGTCGGAACGGTGACGGCGATGCCGGGGCGGATGACATTCGGCAGGCGCCGCATGTACATCTGGCTCGCGGTGACGCACGCGCCGGTGTTGCCGGCGCTGATCCAGGCGTCGCAGCGGTTGGGGTGACGCGGGCCCGCGTGCTCGGCGGCGCGCGCGATCGAGCTGTCGCGCTTCGAGCGCACCGCCTCGACCGGCGGGTCATCCATCTCGATCACTTCGCTGCAGTGGACGACCTCGATCCTGGCGCCGGGGCCGTCCTTCGACAGGCCGCGGTCCTTGATCGCCTCCTCGATGATGTCGCCCTTGCCAAAGAGGACGAGCGTGTCGTCCGCCGGGACCTTCGAGAGCGCGGCGAAGCAGCCCTTGAGGATCTCGTCGGGGGCATTGTCGCCACCCATGACATCGATGCCGATTCGCATTGCGTGAGGCTTCCTACGGACGAAAGGCGGGAGATTTCCGAGCAGCGCTCGGTCTGAACGAAGAGGCAACAGTCTACGGGATTCTGCCCGTTGCGTGCCGAAGCGGCGATGGCGCCGACGGTGAAGGCAACAGCGGCGCGCCCGAAGACGCGCCGCCGTGGACATGCATCGAGGACATGCGTCGAGGAGTCTGAACGCCGCGCTTCGACGCGCGAGCAAGGCAAGCAGCCGTGATTCGGCAGCCTTGGCTCGTCAACCTTGGCTCGTCAACCGTGGGCGCAAGCCCGCGCGGTCGACCGAGCGCCGGGCTTGCTTAAGCGTTCGAGCCCTTGTTGACCTTGATCTGAAGACCAGGGCGCACATAGCCGCAGCTCGAGCATGCGGTGTGCGAGCGCTTCGCTGCGCCGCAGTTCGGGCAGAGCGTGGTGTGCGAGGCCTTGATCGCCTGGTGGGCGCGACGGCGACGGGTACGGCCGGGAGAGCAGCGGAACGGAGGAACCATGGTCGAACTCGTTTCAAAATGCCGCGGCAGAAAGGCCTCGGCGAGGTGCTGAGAGAAGAGACAGTCTAGGGAAACCCCGCCATGTGTCAAGGTTGCGAACCGATGCTGCCGAGCGTGCGCGTCAGATAACTTTCGAAGCCACCATGGGTTCCGTTGGAAGCGGTTACGCTCCGCGCCATGCAAGCAGCCTCTGGGGCGTCGTCTTCGTCTTCTCTCGGTGCGCGGGCGTTCGACGCCGAACTCTTTACCGATGGCGCCTGCTCGGGAAATCCGGGCCCTGGCGGCTGGGGCTTCATCCTGCGCGCCGGCGGCGTGGAGCGCGAAGGTTCGGGCGGCGAGCAGCGCACCACCAACAACCGAATGGAGCTTCTCGGCGCCATCGAGGGGCTCAAGATCCTCGAGCAGCCGTCGCGGGTGCGCCTCGTCAGCGACTCGCAATATCTCGTGAAGGGGTTGAACGAGTGGATCGACGGCTGGAAGAGGCGTGGCTGGCGCCGCAAGGAGGGGCCGGTCCTCAATGTGGAGCTCTGGAAGGAGCTCGACCGGCTCCGAATGACCCACCGCATCACCGCAGAGTGGGTGCGAGGCCATGTCGGGCATCCGGAGAACGAGCGCTGCGATCGGCTGGCCGTTGCGGTTATCGACCAGTATCGGTGAGCGCGCTGATTTCGCAGGGATTCCGCATGTTCCGAGCATTGCACGCTCGACTCGCCTTGCGTGGGCGCAGCGGCTCCGTTACGCTTGACGATCCTACTTCAAGAGTCACCGATGCCCACGATCAATCAGCTCGTTCGTAAGCCCCGCGTTGTCCAGGCCGCCAAGTCGAAGGTCAAGGACCTCATGGCATGCCCGCAGAAGCGCGGCGTGTGCCTGCAGGTTCGCACCGTCACTCCGAAGAAGCCGAACTCGGCTCTTCGCAAGGTCTGCCGCGTTCGTCTGACGAACGGCAAGGAAGTGACCGCGTACATCGGCGGCGAAGGCCACAACCTGCAGGAGCACTCGATCGTGCTCGTGCGTGGCGGCCGTGTGCGCGATCTCCCCGGCGTGCGCTACCACGTTGTGCGTGGCGCGCTCGACTGCCTCGGCGTCGATGGCCGCAAGAAGGGTCGCTCGCAGTACGGCGTCAAGAAGAAGGCCGCCGCCGCTGCCAAGAAGAAGTGACCTGACACAAACGACATAGCCCGGAAGTGGCCCTCGACGGCGATCTCGAACGAGACGCCGTGCGGGAACCGGGCGCCTGAGTAATCGCGGATACGAACCTTCGGGAATGTCCACCTCCCAGCCGCGGTGAAGAGAGGTCAACGCCATCCGGCCGCGACCAACAGCCACAGAGGAGTTCATCATGGCCCGTCATTTCAAGCGTCCCGACGATGTGTGGCTGAAGCCCGATCCCCGCTTCCAGGACAAGCTCCTGTCGAAGTTCATCAACTGCGTCATGATCGGCGGCGAGAAGTCGACCGCGCAGCGCGTGGTCTACGGCGCGCTCGACGCGATCCAGGCCCGCCTCGACAAGGAGAAGAGCGAGACGATGCCGCGTTCGTCGATCGAGCTCTTCCACCTCGCGCTCGAGAATGTGCGCCCGGCGGTCGAGGTTCGCTCGAAGCGCGTCGGTGGTGCGAACTACCAGGTGCCGATGCAGCTGAACCGCCGTCGCCAGCAGTCGCTGTCGTTCCGCTGGGTCATCGACGCCGCCCGCTCCGAGAAGGGCAAGCCCATGCACCTCCGCCTCGCGAAGGAGCTGTGGGACGCCGCGAAGAACGAAGGTTCTGCGGTGACCACCAAGGAGAACACGCACCGCATGGCGGATGCGAATAAGGCGTTCGCGCACTTTGCCTGGTGAAACCAGGCAAAGTGGTGATTGAGCGGTCGCGGCTGCGGCCGCTCCCTTTGGTGCTAGATTGAGCGGTCGCGGCTGTGGCCGCTCCCTTTGGTGCTTGATTGAGCGGTCGCG
>CAIXEV010000634.1 GCA_903918555.1 uncultured bacterium
CCAGCAGCGCAAGCGCCAGGGTTCCAGCCGACAACGACACGACGCGCGAGGAGGCAGCCTTCAACATCGAGCGCGATTCTCGCGCTCGCGGAAGAGAAAAGCAACCCTCAATCAGTTCCAAGCGCCAAGAAGGACCGTGAGATCCTGCGCGCCGACGGTGCCGTCGCCGTTGAGATCGGCGGCGCCGCCCGCGGAACCCCACGCGGCGAGCAACGCGCCGAGGTCGGCCGCGTTCACGAAACCATCTGCGTTGATGTCGCCGCGCACCACCTCGCGCCAGACGAAGAGCCCGCGCTCGATGTCGCTGCCGATGATGGTGCCGCTCGGGAAGTACGGCCAGATGTTCCACAGGCCGTTGAAGTTCGCGCTGTCGTCGGTGGGATAGGTGTCGAACCACGCGATTTCAGGCGGATTCAGGCGATCGACGCCGATGTCGAAGATGCGGATCCCCGAGCGGTAGTTCGCCTCGTAGACCTTGTTGCCCTTCACATAGATGTTGTGGCCGACCGCGGTGTTGCCGTTGGTGAAGGTGCCCACCACGACCGGCGTCATGAGGTTCGAGACATCCATCACGATCGTCGTGGTGACCGTGACGGTGTTGCCCTCGTCGAGCTCGTCGTTGATGTAGAGGTAGCGCGACTCCTCGTCGAGCCAGCCCTGGTGGCAGTAGCGCGCGCCCGGGTAGGTCGTGGTCGAGAGCAGGACGGGGTTCAGCTTGTCGGTCACATCGACGATGCGCACCGCGGGCGACGCCCAGCCGTTGTTGAGGCCGCTGAAGCAGAAGGCGATCTGCTTGCCTGCGTACGGGCCGCTCGTGTAGGTCTTGACCTGCGCCTCGTGCACATAGAACGGCGTCCACGCGCCGACAAAGGTCGGGTTCGACGCATCCGCGAGGCTGTAGATGCGCAGTCCGTTGCCACCGCCGCCCGCGCGGTAGAGGTAGCCGCTGAGGTTGTCGATCGCGAGCGTGTGCGTGGCCGCGCTCGTGCCGCTCGGGGTGTTCACGGTGCGGACGAGCGTGGTCGCGCCGGTCGCGTCAAGTTGCGACATGTCGAACACCTGGATGCCGGCGCCGCCCTCGGACGCCGCGTAGCAGTAGCGCAGGTGGGTGCGCACATCGCGCCACAGGCTGTTGACGCCCGGCTGGAACGACTTGATGACCGACGCGCCCGGGTCGGTGATGTCGACGAACGCCGTGCCGTTCGAGAGCCCCATGATGGCGTACTCGCGGCCCGCGGGCGACACCCAGCCCCAGCAGCTGTTGCCGTTCTGCACGCCCGTCGCGAAGGTGTTGAGCGGGAACCACGCCTTGAGCACCACGCCGCTCGAGGTGAAGCCTCCGCCCGCGGTGCCTCCGTCGCCCTGATCGGCCTCGCGCCAGATCGGTCCGCGCACGGGACGCTGCCGGTCGCGCAACTTGAGGTCGCCGTCGTGCGCGCTTGCCGGCACGGCTGCGAGCAGCGCGGCGAGGACACCACCCGCCACCGCTGTCCGATGCGCGAAGCCCGAGAGCGAACCCGAGAGCGAACCCGAGAGCGAATATCGGGAACAGGACAGCGCGGGGAGAATCGAGGTCTTCATCTGGACACCTTACTGCAGGACGCAGCGGTTTACCGCCAGTTGCTCATGAGCGTGGCAAGATCCGCGCCGCCGACGACGCCGTCGCGATCGAGATCCGCCGCAGGGTTGTTCGAGCCCCACGAGCCGAGCAGGATGCTGAGGTCGCTGCCGTTCACCGTGCCGTCGCCATTGATGTCGCCGACGATGTTGGGCGTGCAGTCGACATTGGTGATCTTGAAGTCGTCGACGCCTGCCTCGACCAGCGAGCCCGTGGCAAGGTCGCGCGCGATGAAGCGGACGCGCACCTGGTTCGTCGGGGTCACGAAGTCGCGCACGCGCCAGGACCGCTTGGTCCACGCCGCGTTGTTGGTGGCGATCGTCTCGAGCGCGACCCAGGTGGTGCCGCCGTTGTTCGAGATCTCGACGGGCATCGAGTCGGCGTTCGGCGCGCCG
>CAIXEV010000635.1 GCA_903918555.1 uncultured bacterium
GAAGATCGGCGAGCGGGCGACCCTCCATCGCCTCTGGATAGGTGGACCAATAGTCCTCGAGCGCCGCGAGTTCTTCAGCGGTGACGGTGGTCACGCTGGCGTCCGACGGATCGATGAGGGCATCGAAGAGCGTGCCGATGAAGTCGCTGCGAATCGCGTTCGCGTCGGCGATCGTGAGGCCGTTCGGGCCGATCACGGCGGTCTTCGGCCCCGAGATGCGATCGAACCACGCAAAGTCTCCGAGCTCGTAGGCGAACGGCCGCAGCATGCGCACCGCAAGCAGCGTGGCGTTCACATAGTCCTCGAGATCCTCGCGCGATGCCTGCACCGCGTCGGGAACATCGAAGAGGTCGTCAGGCAGCTCCACCTCGCCCTGCAGCTGCCTGCCGCCCGCACCGGCCTGGTTCCCCAGGCAGTCGCACGCGTCGAACGCGTCGGCCAGCGCGCCGAGCGCCGCGCCGCCCGGGAGCTTCTTCGCGAAGTCCTTGGCCTTGTCCTCGGCGGCCGAACCAACGGCGTCCTCCGCCGCCTTTCCGAGCGCGCTCAGCGTGTCGGGCGGGGACTCCAGGATCTTCTCGCCGAGTTTCTCCGCCGCCGACTCGAGGATGTCGCTGAAGTTGTCGCCATCGTCCTCCTCGTCGTCGTCACCCTTCTCGTCGTCGTCGCTCTCGAGCAGTTCGTCGGCAAGCTTGTCCTCCAGTTCGTCGAGGACGCAGTCCTGCAGCGCCGCCAGCTGATCCTGACCTCCGACCGCGGCACCCACCCCATCGCTGCCGCACGGGACGAAGTGGTCGAGACAGGCATCGAAGCACTCCTCGCAGTTCGGTGCCTTGTAGACGCCCGGCGGCGTCGGCTGCAACGCGCCGGGGATAGGCGGGAAGCCCGTCGGCGTGAATCCGCCGCTGCATCCGTAGCAACCACCCCCGAAATACGGTCCACCATTCGTCTGGGGGCAGTTCACCGTCTTGTCCACGCCGAGCAGGAAACTGTACTTTCCAAGCGTGTTGCCGCAGAGGAGCTCCCATGTGGCCCGCATCGCGGGCCGCTGCACGCAGCTGCCGTCGTTGACGAGCCCCTGCCCGAACTGGTTGTCGATCACGAGGAACGACGCCACCACCGACTGGCCAGGCAGCAGGTTGCCGACCACGGGCGCGAGCGGAATGATCTCGTAGCGGTCGGTGTTCTCGATCTCCCACAGCGTGTTGTCCGCCGTGACGAGGCCGTGGTTCGTGATGGTGAACTCACGGTAGCTCACCTCGCCGTCGAGGCTGTCGAGGTCGAGCACGACCGGCTCGACGGTGACGACGGGCGCGGGCACATTCGTCTCGAAGTTGAGCGTGATGGTGATCGTGTACTGGTCGCTGAACGGGACAGGCACGACCGTCCACGAGTAGGTGACCAGGACGCGGCTCATGAAGAGGTCGATGTCGAGGCCACCCGGGCCCACGACGACCGACTGCTGGGCGCTGCCATGCTGCGGCGCGGTGCCGCGGAGCGTGTAGTTGCCGGCGGGAACGCCCTTGAACTCGATGAAGCCTTGCGAGTCGACGAGTCCGCTTGCGATCGCCTGCGTCGCACCCTGCGGAATCAGCTCGACCGTCGCGTTCGGATAGGTCGGCGGGGTTCCGTAGAAGCTGAACTCGTTGGTCGTGCGGATGCGCACGAGTCCCGTCGCGTCGCTCGTGGCGTTGAAGGTCATCGGAACGCCGACGCCAAGGCCGCCGTTGGCGGGATCGGTGACGGTGACCCACGGATTCGCGGTGTACGGGCCGAGGACGAGGTCGTCGGACGGATTGAGCTGGAGCGACACCACCGTCGACTCGCCAGGGCCAAGCGGCGGAAGCGCCGCGGGCGTGGCGAGCGTGGCGAACGGCGACGACGCGATCTGCACCGTGAGCGGACCCGTGGCGACGGGACCCGCGTTGCGGACCGTGACATTCACATAGTCGACCTCGCCGACGAGCATCTCGCGCACGATCGAGCTCGGCGTCGCCACGAGCTGCGGCAGCGCCTCGATCGCAAGCACGGGGAACTCCACGACCTTCGCGGTCGTCTTCGGCGTGACGAGCGTGAAGCGCACCGAACCGCCCGAGGACTTCTCGTCGACGCTGACCGCGTAGTCGATGAAGCGCGACTCGTTCGCGCCGAGGGTCGACGCGCCGAGCGCCGCCGTGACGGAGACGCCCTCGCCGATCGCCTCGACCTGGAGCTGAGCGTCGGCGATGGAGAGCTCGCCGAGGTTGCGCACGAGGATCTGCCCGCTCGCCGCGCCGCCCTGGGCGATGCGCCGTTCGGTGGCGTCGGCCTGGACCGAGACACCCCAGTAGATCGCCTGCGTCTGCACCGCGGGAATCGCGTTGCCGGCGCGCGCGCCGTGGCCGTAGACGCCCGCGTTGTTCGCAAGCGGCGCGACCTCGATCACGGCACGCCCATCGGCGCCGGTGGTGAACGGCGCGGTCGTCGGGAAGCCATCGACCAGCATGACGCGGGTTCCCGCGACATTCGCCGCGGGCGCGCCGGTCGACTGGTTGCGCGACTCGATGACGAGCGTCGTCGGCGTCGGAAGCTCAAGCTCGGGAACCGCGACGGTCGCCGTCACGACGGTGCCTGCGACCGCGAGCGCGCTCTGCGCGACGCGGGTGTTGTCGTCCTCGCCGGCCGAGCCATCGCTGCGTGACTCGAGCATGGCCGACGCGTCGTCGGTGACGACCGTGATGCGCCACACGCCTACGCTGGGCGCCGTGAACTCGATGCTGCGGTTGTACGACGCGCCTGCTGCGAGCGTCGCGGGGCTGGGCGCAGC
>CAIXEV010000636.1 GCA_903918555.1 uncultured bacterium
CAGGCGAAAGCCGCGCGAGGACATCGGCCCAGTCGGCTGGAGAACCGAGGAATCCGTGCACGAGCGCGACGCGCTTCATCCGCGGAATTCCCGCGCGAGCGCGTCGACCGCGGCCTTCGCCACGCGCGCGCGGCACGCCTCGCTCGCCTCGCGCGCGCACGACACCTCGATCACCGTCGGGCCGCCGCGCTTGAGCGCCTTCGCGACCGCCTTCTTCATCGCGGCGCGCGTCGTGGGCGCCTCGGTCACCAGCCCGAGCGCCTTCGCGACGGGCGCGAGCCGCTGGCCGTGCGGCGTCGTGAACAGCGCCTCGAACACATCGTCGTGCTTCGCGATCGGCAGGTAGCGGAAGATGCCGCCGCCGTCGTTGTTGAGCACCACGATCACAAGCGGCGTCTCGACCTCGCGCGCAAGCATCAGGCTGCTGAGGTCGTGGAGCGCGCTCACATCGCCGACGAACGCGACGACGGGCTCGCGCGTGCCGAGCGCGTGACCCGAGGCGCTCGCGATGAGTCCGTCGATGCCGCTTGCGCCGCGGTTCGCGCCCGCGTGCCAGCCGCTCGGCGGGCAAATCGTCAGGAAATCCGCGTCGCGGATCGGCATCGACGAGCCGTAGAAGAGCGTGCCGTGGGAGCGCGCGTCGCCGCACGCAGAGGTCGCGTCGGCGATCGCGGTCGGTTCGCACAGGCCGCGCTCGGCGGCGATCGCCTTCGCCGCCGCGCGCGTGGCGCAGGCGAGCGCGCGCTTCCAGCCGGCGTGCGGCTTCAGCTTCTTCGCGGCGGTGAACTCGACAGGCCCCGCGTACACAGCGTGGGCGCGATGCGCGGCGTCGATGCGCGGGTCGCCCGCGCCGAACACCGTGACGCCCGAGGGCTGCGAGGCGATCCATGCGTTCAGCCGCTTCGAGACCACCGCGTCGCCGACGATCGCCAGCGCCTTGGCGCGCAACGCCTCGCGCAACGCGGGATTTCCATCGCCTTCCATCGCCGCGCGCAGCACGAGATCGGCCCCCGCCGTGCCTGAATCCGCGAGGTCGCTCGTGATGTCGGCGAGCATCGTGCCGCGCCAACCTTCGAGCGAATGCCGCGTGAGCGATGCGGTGCGCCCGGCGATCACGACCGCTTCGTCGATCTCGACCGGGCTCGCAAGCGGCGGCATCGCGAGTCGCCACGGCGCATGATCGTTCGTCCAGCGCGCGATTCCCGAGAGCCAGCGGATGTCCCACGGCCGCGCGTCGGGCGCGAGCGGCTCGCGGAACTGCCAGTTGAGATGCACCGCGCCCGCCTGCGCACCAGCGTGGCCGCACGCGCGCGCGAAGGCCTCGTCGACGGTCGAGAGCACGAATTCCGCGGGAACATCGGTGGTCGGGCACGGGAGATCCGCCGACCATCGCGTCGCGCCCGCAAGCAGATTCGCCTGCGGAATCGCCTGGTTCGCGCCGCAATCGCGCAGTTCGGGCGGTCGATCCGCCGCGAAGACCATGAGCGGCGTGCGCGTCATGCGCGCCTCGACCACCGCCGGCAGCGCGTTCGCGACCGCCGTGCCGCTCGTCATGACCATGACCGCGGGCACGCCCGTCGACTTCGCGATGCCGAGCGCCATGAACGCGCCGCCGCGTTCGTCGTGCGCGACATGCACGCGGATCCCGGCGTGACGGCCAAACGCGACCGCAAGCGGCGCGCTGCGCGAGCCCGGGCTCACGACGGCGTGACGCACGCCGAGGCGGTGGCACTCCTCGGCCGCCAGCATCGTCCATGCGAGATTGATGTTCGGCGCATCGCGCATGCGCGAAAGGTATCAGGTCGCGAGTCGCTCGAACGCGAGGAGCTTGTGGCCCGTCTCGCGCCATTCCTCCGCAGGATCCGAGCCTTCGACGATGCCCGCGCCCGCGAAGGCCGTGAGCATGTCGCCTTCGATTCGCGCCGAGCGGATCGCCACGGCGATCTCGGCGCCATCGCGCGAGGCGACGCCGACCGGGCCCGCGTAAAGGCCGCGGTCGAACGGCTCGAACTCGCGCAGCGCCTCGATCGCGTCGGCGACGGGTGCGCCCGCGACCGCTGGCGTCGGATGCAGGAGCCGCACGAGATCCGCGTCGTTCGTGCCCGCGCGCAGATCGGCGTGGACACGCGTCGCGAGATGCTGGACATACGCAAGCCGCAGGAGCCGCGGCTCCGGGTCGAGCCTGAGCGACGACGCGCAGCTCGCAAGCGCCTCGCGCACACGCTCGACGACGAACTCATGCTCGCGCCGGTCCTTCGCGCTCGCAAGCAGCGATTCGCCGAGCAGCCGGTCGGCCACGCCGTCGACACCGCGCGGACGCGTCCCCGCGACGGCCTCGCTGCGCGCGGTGCGGCCGCTGCGCGAGACAAGCCGCTCGGGCGTCACGCCGAGGAACGCGCGGCCAGGCGCCACCTCGATCAGGAAACGGAATCCGCGCGCCTCGCGCGCCGAGAGCCGCGCAAGCACGGCGACCGGATCAAGCGCGCCGCTCGCGGCATACCGCCGCGTGCGCGCGAGCACGAGCTTGCGCATCGCGCCCGAACGGATGCGCTCGAGCGCGCCGCGCACGGCGCGCGTCCACTCCGCCTCGCCGCCACCGTCGGATTCGCGCACCAGCGCGGGCTCGATCACGCATGCGTCGCACGGCGTGACGAGCGCGGCGAGATCGGCCAGCAGCTTCGCACGATCGGTGTCGCTCGCGATGTGCGCGGCCAGCGTCGTCGTCTCCTGCTCGCGGCGAAGCTCGATCGCGGGCAGCACGCAGCCGACCGCCGTGAAGGGCTCCCACGCGGCGTCGCGCCGGCGCGCGGCGTCGAACGGAAGCGCCACGAACCACGCCGCAGCGCGCGGCTCGCCGCCGCCGACCGCGATCTGCGCGAGCGATGCGTGCGCACCGAACGCAGCCGTGGTGGCGACGCCCACCGACGCGAACTCGAGCTTGGTGCTCCGGTCGCGGAAGTAGCGCCGCGCGCCCACGGGGGCGCCGCGAAGCCACGCGAAGAAATCAAGGTTGCCGGAATCAAGGTTGTCGACGCCCACCTCGACGCGCACGAACGAGCCGGGCTTCACCTCGCCGACCGCGCGCACCCGCTCCGCGAGGCTCTGGATCTGCCGCGCGAGCGAGCCCGGGGCGTCGTCGTGCGATGCGAGGCGTGTGGTCGAGCCCGTCGACATGGGAAGAGCAGCGTAGGGCAGCATCGGCCACCTGTCTGCGCTGTTTTTGCGGGCGAAACACCGAGAAAGGTCTTACAGGGCGCTTGGCGCAGGCGATGCCGCCTGTGCGGGGGCCGCGACGCCCTGCGGCGGCAACGCGCCCGTCAGGTCCTCGAGCAAGGAGTGGATCGCCGCGCCCGTCGCGGCCGACATGGCGTCGGCGACCTTGCCGGGCTCCGACGCGGTGATCGGCGCGGTTCCTACGCCGACCATCTGGTCGACGAGCCTCGGCGCGCCCGCGCGGCGGTCGAGCAGATACGCGCGCAGCTGCACGACCGCCTTCGGTTCGGCGGGATCGGAGAAGTCCGCGTGGAACGACTCGATCACGCCCTCGATCGAGAAGTCGAAGCGCATCGCCACGCCCTCGACGCCCACCATCTCGCAGCGACCCGACTGCTCGAGCGCGCGAGAGAGCGCGTCGGAGATCATGTCGGACGGGTTCGCGATGAAGCCCGCGTACGGATCCTGCCGCCAGGTGCCGTCGGTGTTGTGATAGAGGAACGGCTTGCCGTCGAACGGCGGAATCGCGCCGAAGCGCGTGATCATCACCGAGCCGAGCTTCTCGCCCTTCATCGGCGACTGCTGCGGCGGCGCGATCAGGTAGCTCGCGCTCGGCTGGAATCCGCGGTCGAAGAGCGAGCAGCCTCCGAGGCCGATCACGCAGCCGATCGCAAGCGTGCGGACGATGGACGGCGTTGCGCCGAGGAATCGCGGCATGGATGTCTCCTGCGCGGCTGCGCGCGAATGGCGCGGAGGACGGCTCATCGCTTGCCTCCCGGGATCGGCTCGCCGGGCGCAAGGCGCGGCGGCGAGTCGCCGAAGATCGTCTGGCCGAGGTCGTTCTTCGCGCTCGAGCTGAGTTCCTCGAGATTTTCCGCGGTCTGCCGCAGCGCCTCGATCAGCTGCCGGAGCTCGTAGCTCTCGCTCGCGAGGAATTCCTGCACCTGGCGGCCGATCGTGCGGTACTCGGCCACCGTGGCGGGCAGCTCGCCCGATGTGGTCTCGAGGTTCGCGAGGATTCCGGCGAGCTTCGGCGACGCGAGGATCGCATCGAGCTTCTCCGCGGCCTCGCGCGCGGACTTCATCATCGCGGGGACTTCCGCGATGCCCGCGCGCAGGTCGCCGGAGCCGGCGCCGAGGATGCCGCGGACATCGCCGCTGATCGCGGAGATGTCGGCCAGGGTCTTCTCGATCGCGGGGTCGGCGAGGATCTTCTGCACGCGGTCGTTCGACGCGCGCAGCTCGTCGATGAAGGCCTTCGCGTCCACGAGCATCGGATCGACGCGGCGGGTCACGACGCCGTCGACATTGTCGATCGTCTTGTGCAGCGACGCGCCGATCGACGCGAAGTCGACCTCGGAGAGGTTCGCGGCGATCACGCCGATGCGGTCGATGAGCTGGTCGAGGTTGCTCGGCGCGCTCGGGACATACGGATACCCGGGCGTGTAGCGCGGCATCAC
>CAIXEV010000637.1 GCA_903918555.1 uncultured bacterium
CTTTCAGGAACAGGCGATGGCGCTTGCGGTGGTTGCCGCAGGGTTCAGTGCAGGCCAAGCCGACGAGCTGCGTCGGGCCATCGCTGCGTGGAAGCGCAGCGGAAACAAGATCGCGCAGTTTGGTGAAGCGCTCGAGTCAGGCATGATCGCGCGCGGCTACTCCCGTGACTTCGCGCGGCAGGTCTTCGAGCAGATCAAGGGTTTCTCGGGATACGGATTTCCAGAGTCCCACGCGGCGAGCTTCGCGCACCTCGTCTACGCAAGCGCCTGGCTCAAGAGGCACCAGCCAGCCGCCTTCGCGGCCGCGCTTCTCAACAGTCAGCCGATGGGCTTCTACGCCCCAGCGCAGATCCTCCGCGACGCCACCGACCACGGCGTTGCCGTGCGCGGGATCGATGTGCAATGCTCGCGATGGGACACGACGCTGGAGCGCGGCCCCGATCCACGCCTTTGGCTCGCAGGGGATGGCGCCAGCACCCAAGTGGCCTTCCGAATCGACGGCGGCGCCGCCGAGCCTCGTGTGGAGCGCATCGGCGGGTCGTCGCTCCGATGGCGACAGGTCTCCATCGACGGCGAGCCTGCAGCAGTGGCCGAACGCCTTGATGCGGTGTTCCAGAGGCTGCACGCCCGTGGACGCAGCGTCGTGGTGCACGCTGCTGCGGGCGGTGGTAGCGCGGCAGATCCCGGAGAATCATCATGCGACCGTCGAGCCGAGCCGCTCTGCGCGCCATCGCCGCCTGATCAGTCCGCGCTGTCTGCGGACCGTTCGGTGGACACCCTCGCATCCGCCCCAGCCTACGCCCGCTTCGAGGTTCCCTCGCAGTCGGCCATCAGGCTCGGACTTCGCATGGTTCGAGGCCTCGAGCCAGAGGAGGCGCACCGGATCATCGAGGCCGTGACGGGGCACGGTCCTTTCCGCACCATCGCCGATCTCGCGGAAGTCTCGGGTGCGACGCGCGCCACGCTGCGGCGTCTGGCGGCGGCCGATGCGTTTGCTTCGATGGCGCTCGACCGTCAGCAGGCGGTCTGGCAGATCCTCGCGTTGCGTGACCGTGAACGGCCGCTCTGGTCCTTTGGTGCCGGCGAACCTGCCGCGGCCGATCGCGACGCCAGAGACGACGCGCCATCGGCGGATGGGCACCCCGACGGTTCGGATGGCTCGCGCGAGTTGCTCGATATCAAGCAGGTCGACATCGAACCAGCGCTGCCCGCGGTCGCGGAACTCTCGGCGATCGCGCGGGACTTCGATGCGACGGGGGTGACCCTCAAGCGCCATCCCGTCGCGTGCTTGCGTCCGTCGCTCCAGAAACTGCGCGCGATCCCATGCGGCTTCCTGCGCCACGAGCAGCGCACGCCGGCCGGCAAGCAGGTTCGTGTCGCGGGGCTTGTGTTGCTGCGGCAGCGGCCCTCGACCGCCAAGGGCATTGTCTTCATGACCATCGAGGACGAGTCCGGTGCCGCCAACCTCATCTTCCGTCCCAAGGTCTACGAGCGTGTCCGCGCCGCGGTGCGCCACGCCACGCTTGTGCTCGTCGACGGGAGGGTCGAGCGCCGTGACGGCGTGGTGCATGTCCTGGTCCGTGACGCGAGCGACCTGAGCGCCCAGCTTGTCAGCGGTACAACGGCGCTCCCCGTCCAGTCGCGAGACTACCGATGAGCAGGGACGACCGATGAGCAGGGACGACCGATGAGCAGAGACGACCGATGAGCAGCGCATTGCCACACCGCCTCCAGCGACCTCGGGTACGCTTCGCGCATGAACCAGGCCGCCAGCGACCGCCACCCGACGAACGCCCGCCGCTCGCCTTCGAGAGAGGAAGGCGCGCGCACATCCGTCCTTGGAATGGTCGCAGGTGCCCTGGCTTGCATTGCCGCGGGCTGTGGCAGCGTTCGCGGGACGAACAAGCCGCTTCTGCAGGAGCCGCCGGCGTCGAGCCAGAACTCGCCGAGTTCAGATTCTGCGACCGAAAGCGGTGCTGCGAAGGACGCAGCGACTCCGACGACCAAGTCGTAGATTTGCCTCCCCCGATCCGGCCCGCCTGAGCATCCCGCCGTTGTCCGGCACGCGCGAACTCAGCCCTCTGGCCCGAGTCTGCGGTGCTCCTCCTCCTCGAACTCCGCCTCGCGGACGTTCTTGCGCATCTCGTCCTTCCGCATCTCGTCGCTCTGAACCGGGCCGCCCGGCTCGATCAAGGCCTTCATGCGCCGAAGCGCAGGGAACGCGAGCGCCACAACGACAACCACTCCGATCGTTCCGACTCCGCCGCTCACCACCGAGACGACGGGGCCGAACCACGAGGCGACCAAGCCGGATTCGAATGCGCCCACTTCGTTCGAGCACTCGATGAAGACGCTGTTCACCGCCGTGGTGCGTCCCCGGAGCTCGTCGGGGGTCTTCATCTGCACCAGCACATGGCGAATGACCACGGAGACATTGTCGACGGCGCCGCTCACGGCAAGCGCGATGAGCGAGAGCCACAGCGAGGTGCTGAGGC
>CAIXEV010000638.1 GCA_903918555.1 uncultured bacterium
GTCGCCGTAGAGCACGCAGCCGACGGTGTCGAGCTCGAGGTTCATCACCTGGCCCATGACGCGGCCACCGGAGCCCTGGAACTCGATGAGCTCGCCGGCCATCGCCTTCGACAGGCCGTAGACGCGGGCGATGCCGTCACCGACCTCGACCACCTGGCCGACTTCGGAGATCTCGAGCTTGCCCGAGTACTGCTCGATTTCCTGGCGAATGACTGTCGTGATCTCGTCGCTCTTGATCTTCACGGGTGGGTCCTCAGAGATGCGGGGCGTTTGCCCGGCGGGGAAGAAGCTGAAAGCTGGTGCGGGTTATGCGAGGAAGTCGCCGAGGCGCGAGCGCATGGCGCCCGTGCCGCGCGCGGCGACGGCGTCGC
Organism: uncultured bacterium; assembly: GCA_903918555.1. Taxonomy (GTDB): domain Bacteria; phylum Planctomycetota; class Phycisphaerae; order Phycisphaerales; family SM1A02; genus QWPT01. Next base: position 372 of record CAIXEV010000638.1, read on the forward strand.
GCATGTTGCGGAGCTGGGTCTCGACCGATCCGTCGATGAGCTGGTCACCGATGCGGAGCTTGACGCCGCCGATCATGTTCGGATCGGCGTACTGGTGGATCACGGCTTCCTTGCCGAAGGCTTCCTTGACGCCGCCCTTCACGGTCGCGACCACATCGGGCGCGGCCTGGCCAGTGACGGTGTACATGTCGACCTCGACGCGGCCGAGACGGGCCTGGAGCAGGCCGTCGAACGCGTCGGAGATGTCGGCGAGGCGACCCGCGCGACCATGCGCGGCGATGACCATGACGAAGCGGTGGACGAGGTCGGAGACCTTGCCCTTGACGATCCGGTCGATCGACGCGCGACGAGCCGCCGCACCGATGATCGGGGTCTTGAGGAACTCGGCGAAGCGCTTGTCGGCGCGGATCATCTCGGCAAGCGCGGAGAGCTCGGCGGAGCACGACTCGGCGAGGGCGACGCCGCCCTGCTTGTCGCAGACCTCGAGCAGGCTCGTCGCGTAGACGCTCGCGATTTCGTCGATGTGCTGGGTGGTTGCCATGATTGGGTACGGAATGAGAGCGCGTTCGAAAGCTGCGCGAAGGTCGATCAGTTGCGGCCGCGGGCGAGCTCGGCCAGGCTCTCGGCGACGAGGCGCGACTGGTCGGCGGCGCCGACTTCGCGGCGGAGGATCTTGGAAGCCATCGAAGCCGCGAGTGCGACCGCGTGCTCGTTGAGCTCGCGGACCGCGCTCTCGCGGGCGGCCTGGATGTCGGCGAGGGCGCGCGACTTCATCTCGGTGAGTTCGGCGTCGTTCTTGGCGCGGAGCTCGTCGGCGACCTTGCGGGCGGTGGCCCGCGCCTCCTCGATGGTGCGACCGGCCTCTTCCTGGGCCTGGCGCAGCTTCTCCTCGAACCTCTTCTGAGCCGCTTCCGCCTCGTGACGCGCCTTCTCCGCGGAATCGATCTCGTGGCGGATCTTGGCGGTGCGGGCGTCGAGACCCGCGAGGAGCTTCGGCCACACGAACTTGCCGAGCAGCAGGAAGAGTCCAAGCGTCACCACGAGCGCGGTGCCGTAGGAGAGCAGCTTGAACTCGAGGGGATTGACGCCGCCTTCGGCGAGCGTGGAGGTAACGAGGGAGAGCGCGTCGGTCATGGTGGATGGCTCGATGGTTGGTTCGTTCGAGCGGAATTCGGACGGACTTGGTTCTGACATGCCGTCGCGCCGCGCGAGGGTGCCGCCAGATGGCGGTCCACGGGGGAGGTCGGGCGAATCGGCTGGGACGGGTTTCCCTGCCCCAGCCGCAGTATGCGCAATTCGCGCTGCGCTCGGATCAACCGAGGACAGCGAGCAGGCCGACGACGACCGCGAACAGCGCGACGCCTTCGATGAGCGCCGCAGTGAGGATCATCTGGGTCTGGATGGTCGACGCAGCCTCGGGCTGACGGGCGGTGGCCTCGACGGCCGAGCTGCCGATGCGGCCGATGCCCATGCCCGCACCGATCGCGCCGAGCGAGGCACCGATCGCGGCGAGACCCTTGGTCATGCCGGCGCCAGCGGCGGCGGCGGTGTCACCGTCGGCGCCGAGGGCCGGAGCGGCGATGAAGGCGGCGAGGACGGCGAAGGGGACGAACTTGCTGATCTTGCTCATTTCTGACTGTGCTCCAAAAAGGTTTGGTTCGGTCTCGGACGCCGTGGGACGCGCCGGTTGAAGGATTGGAATCATTCAGCCGGGCCTCCCACGGGCCCGGATTGGTTCAGACACGCCTCAGTGGGCGTGGGCATGGCCGTGGCCATGCGCTTGGTCGTGATCGTGGCCGTCGCCATGGGCGTGATCGTGCCCGTGGTCACCGTGGTGGCTCATCATTCCGATGAACACGGCCGTGAGGAAC
>CAIXEV010000639.1 GCA_903918555.1 uncultured bacterium
AGGGAGCTCGAGCCCGTGACCCCCGCGTCGACGTGCTCTTCGACGATCTGCCACGCGGCGTTGTAGTAGAGGTAGCGCCGCTCGTTGATCTCGTTACTGCCGTCGGTGGTGTTCGCGTCGCGCTCGACGAGCGCGCGCATGCCGAGTGCGTTGTAGCGGTAGCGCGCGCGGTCGCGGACCTGGAAACTCGACCCCGATCCGATCTCGAACTTCACCTCCGTCAGCCGCCCCCAGCGGTCGTGGCGATAGGCGAGTCGGTTTCCGCCCGCGACGGTCTCGCGGGTGCGGACGTTGCCGGCGGCGTCGTGGGTGATCGTGAAGGTCGAGCCGAGGCTGCCGCCGCCGCCGACGGTCTCGACGTAGTTCGTCTGCTCGTTGACGGCGTTGAAGCTGGCGGTGAGCTTGCGGTCGGCGGGGCTCGGCTGCTCGCTCGCGTTCGCGAGGATGTCGGTCGAGCGGATGTTTCCGACGAAGTCGTACTGGTGCTTCTGGGTGCCGGGGGCCGCGACGAAGGTTCCCGCGTCGCTGACGTCGCCGCGGCGGGCCTTGAGGAGCCGCATGAGCCCGTCGAGGGTGTACTGCTCGTCGCGCTTGCGCGAGGCGCCGTGGCGGGCGTCTGCCTTCGCGACGAGGTTCGAGGCCTGGTCGAATGCGTAGGCGAGCTCGACGAGCGGGGGGCGGTTTGGCTCACCCGTGATGGTGCCCGATGCGAAGCGGCCGTCCTTCCACAGGATCCGCCGCGTGCGCCCGAAGGTGTCGAGCGCGGGGTAGGCGGTGGCGGAGGAGGAGCCGTTGTGGCTGACGGAGTAGTCGAGCTGGATGTCGGGCGTGGGGTCGCGTGGAGGACCACGACACCCATCACGGGTAGACGGAGAGGTGTCGTTCGAATGTGTCGGGTGTACAGCGCGACTGGCTCACGGCTGATCGCGTCCAGTGATGTCCTTCGCTGCGCAGAACTCGTTCGAATGGATCGCGTTGAAGACAGCCGCTCTCAGCTCGGAGTCATCGGGGCGGTCGAACTCTCTTATGAAGGCTCTGAGTCGTGGCGGCATATCGACTCTCCACTTGAAGCAGGCCACTGCAAGTTCAAACTGAAACTCACCGAGGCGGTCAAGTGGTGTGGCTGCTTCGGACAGGTTGGCGCACATCTTCACGCGCGCGATCAGCGTTTCGAGTTGATCTTGCAGCAGTTCTTGCTCGGGCTGTGTGAGGGTCTGGCCCGAGCACGCAATCTGAATCACGCCAGCGATCTTGTACTCCATGCTCGTTCCTTACTTGATTGGCTGAAGGTGCCACACTTCTCTCGTCACGGGGTTGTAGACCATCTCCCAGCCGAGCGCCTCATATCGGAGAAACCCGACCTTGATCGCATCGGGGACGCCATGCGCGCCACTCCTCAGAATCTCGTTCGCCACGAGGGATGGAGCGGGACGTCCCGTTGACCACAACTTGCTGTAGTAGTACTCGCTGAATCTCAGGCCATTGACCTCGTAGAAGCCGTCTTTGAGGACAGCGCGAGCACCTTGCTCCACCGCTTCTAGCACGCGTTCACCAGACGCAAACTTAACCAGAACCGCCTTCGAGAGGAAGAGCGAGACGAACAGCCCCGCGACCTTTTCGCCCGGCACCACGTTCAACGCCGCCTCGCCGTAGTTCCCCTGGCTGGCTTCGTTGACGGCCGTCGCGAAACCGCCCCCGGGGAGCAGGCTGGCGGTGGTCTCGATCCCGTTACCTATACCCTTACCGACTTCGCCCACATCCTCCAGCCGATCAGAGTTGATCCGCATGACGTCGCGGTGCTCAGCGTCAGTGCCGAACTTCTCCTCCCCCTTCGAGCCGCTGCGGCAACTTGGCTTGCTCGCGTCGATCTCGGCAAGTCGGCGCTTGATCGCTTGTCCTGCCCGACTGTCTCCACGGACGGAGTACAGCCCGGCCAACCCATACGGATCCGTCCCCGCCATCGGGTTCCGGCCGAGGTACGAGTAGAGGCTCGGCCCGTCCTGATACCCCGCGGGATCGCGCTCGAGCCACCTGCACATCCCCGGCGTCGGGTCGTAGTGGCGGAAGCGGACGGTGTACGCGCCGATGTCGCCGTTGAAGCGGTAGCC
>CAIXEV010000640.1 GCA_903918555.1 uncultured bacterium
CGCCGCCGCGCTGCGGCTGCGACGGCGACGACGACGAACACGCCCGCCCCTGCCGCCGCGTCAAACCCCGCCACCACGAAGTGATCATCCCGCCGCACCTCAACCAATCGCCCCGGCCGCACGGCTGGGGCGCTTTCATTGGCGAGAGTGACCGGCATCGTCGCTGCGGCGGCGATCCGCGCGATATCGGCGGGCTGTGCGACGCCACTGCACGCCGCTTACGCGCAACCGGACAGACGGGTCTCGATCGACGCTGTTGGAAGACGACCGTCTCGCATCAGGTTGTGGACCGTGATGTCCTCGGTCGGTCGCACGCGCCACTTCGCGTCCATCGTCGCGTTCAGCGCCTCGACGATCTTGTGGAAGCTCCAGCCCGGGTTTCCGTCAAGGTGATGGAGCCCAGTCGCCCTGCCTTCGAGAAGATCCGCGAGGACTCGAGCCGTGTCATCGAGGAATGAGCAGGCTTGGTACCACCGCGTGCTTGCGTCGATAGAGCCCTGCGCTGCATGCTGACGCGCAAGGTGATCGACCATCTGATTGCCGCCCGTGCGCAACGCGATCTGCCAACCGAGCCGCACCACCGCGGCTTCCGCGTGTGCGGCGCGCACCCGCTGCTCGCACTCGAGCTTGTAGCGGCCGTAGTCGTCCGTCGGCTCGGGCACCGCATCGGGGTCGAAGGGGCCGACCTGATGCGCGCCGAAGACCGACACGGAACTCGTGTAGAGAAACGGAATCCCGAGCGCCGCGCAGCGAGCGGCCATGCGCTCGGCCCACAGCGGGCTTCCCATGCCGCAATGCACGAGCGCGGATACGCCAGATCGTCGAATGAAGTCATCGACCGCGCGGCTGTCTTCAGGGTCGACGGCGGAGCGATCCCACGCGACCGTCTCGCCGCCGCGTGAGCGCAGCTCCGCCGCGAGGATCGGAGCGAGGGTCCCGCCCATTCCGGTGAGGAGCGTTTTGACTTTGGTCACGGCGGGCAATGTAGTCCACCCCCGCCGAGTCGCCCCATTCGCGCGCAGCGGCTCGAGACATGGCGCACGCCGACTTCTATAGCGCCCGACGCAGCGTCGCACGGCGTCGGCCCCGAGCAGATTCTGCCGTTGCATCAACGCAGGCGTCGGGCTCCTCGTGGAGTCGAGGAACACACTTCACCGACGACGCGTCGCCCCACGCACGCACGCAAGGGCGAGAAGCGCGATACCGCCCGGGCCGGGGATCACCTGAACGCTCACATCGTCGATGAACGGCCCCCAGTAGCCCGACGATCCTGTGCCGGCGAGCGGCGAGAACTTGAGGGTGGTCAGCGTCTCGGTCGCCTCGAAGGTGAACACCTGCTGGAACCAGACCTGGTTCGAAGGATCCGACGCGATCACCGAGAAGGTCTGCGTGGCGCTTCCCGTGATGTCGACATGTACGGAACGGGGGTTCAGCGTGCCGCCCTGCGCGCCTGAACTCGGGCCCGCGAGCCAGAAGCTCATGGTGTAGAAGGCGCCGACCTCGGTCGCGAAGCTCTGGGAAATCGTTCCCTGTCCGCTGCCCTGACCGCCGGTTCCATCGATGTTGAGATCAATCATGCGCAGGCCATCCTTCGCAGGTCGTGGCGCGTACGGACTGACGCCGAGGTGCCAATCCACTCCTGGGGTCGCTCCCGTGCCGAAGCCCGCGACCGTCCAACCCGTCAGGTAGGTCGTTCCGGGCGCGAGGCGGATCCATGCGCCGTAGTTCTGATAGGCGCCGTTCGCGACGACGCTGCTCGGGTCCTGCTCGAAGGAGCCGTTGACGATCAGGTTTGCATTCGCGTGACCGATGACGGCCGAGAGAACAACAGCGCCGAACAGATGCTGGGCGGAACGAATCACAGGTGGAGGCTCCAAGATGCCTGGATGAAGCGGCATAGACCTTGGCGGCGCGCCCCAATCCAACCAGATGAACCGCTCACTGGTGGATTCTGAAGGCGAAGTGACGCCACGATCCACAGCGAGACCCGTGGGCGTCGCATGTCAGGCTGTGCTCGAACAGGCGCTGCTTCGTGACAAGCCCTCACGATGAACCACCCGATCGGGTTGTGCAGGCCTGCCCTGACCTTCGCATAACTGTCGCGGCCGATGAACTGCCTGAGTGCGCGCACCCCGAGCGCGCGCACGGCACGTGCCGTCCAGTGCCTGGCACTGCATGGCACGTGCCGTGCACGCGCTTGAACCACCCGCTTCAACCACCCGCTTGAACCACCCGCTTGAATTCCGTGTCAGGCTTTCGGATCGAACCCCATCTCGGAGTGACGCCGGGCCGTTCCGCCGCGAGGGATCGAGATCGTGTTCCACCGTGCTGGTCCGACGAGAATGCGCGCGATCAGCGTGATCTGCCCCTGGTGATACGCCATATGCGCAACCGCACGGGTCAGTGCGTGGGCAACGGTGTGCGGTACGCCGCGGATCCTGACAGACTTCTCGAGGTCGCCGTCCGCAAGCGACGCGAGGGTCGCCTCGAGCACGCTCCAGCCCGCCTTCCAGGCGGCAACGGCCTGCTCCCGCCCCGCGTCGCCCGGCGCAAAGTCGTCGACAAACTCGCCCTCCCGATCACGCGATGCCTTCTCGCCGTCTTCCTTCAGAAAGTCCGTGAAGCGCGAACGC
>CAIXEV010000641.1 GCA_903918555.1 uncultured bacterium
ATCGTGCCGTCGGCGATGAGCGCGTCGATACGCGCGGCGTCGAGTTCGGGAATCAGGCGCTTCGACGCGTCGAGCACGCCCGGGACATCGGTGAGGAGCACGGTGCCCGACGCGCCCACGATGCGCGCGATCGCGCACGCGGCTTCGTCGGCGTTCACATTGAGCGGCTCGCCCTCGGCGGAGAGGCCGATCGAGTTCACGACGGGCATGAAGCCCGCCGCGAGGAGCGTATGCGCGACGGCGCCGTCGCCGCCGGTGATCTCGCCGACTTCGCCTGCGTCGAACGCGTACTTCGTCGTGTGACGGCAAGCGCAGAGCCCGCCGTCCGACAGAGTGAGCCCGACGACGCGCGCGCCGCGCGCCGCGAGGATGCCGAGCAGGCGCACATGCGCGCTGCCCGCGAGCACGCCGACGACCTGGTCGATCGCCTCGCGCGAGGTGACGCGAATGCCTTCGATGCGCGGGGTCTCGATGCCGACGAGCTTGAGCTGCCGGTCGACCTGCGCGCCGCCGCCGTGGACGAGGACGACGCCCGCGCGGCCGTGCGCGCGTTCGGCCGCGTGCAGCGCGACGAGGCCGCTGAAGGCCTCGCCGTGCGCGCCTGCGGACTCGAGCAGCGCGCCGCCGATCTTGACGACGAGCGGGCCGTTCGCGGCCGCGCCGGCGCGGATCTCCACGGTCTTGGCGGGATGCGGCGTCTTGCTCACGAGGCGCCTCCTGCGGTCACTGCAACGCGGGCGGCGAGGAGACCGGCGGTCTCTTCGAATCCGAAGCGGATGTTCATGCACTGGACGGCCTGTCCGGCCGCGCCCTTCACGAGGTTGTCGATCGCGCTCTCGACGATGAGGTGGGTTCCCGCCTCGGTCGTCTCGACGGCAAAGCCGATGTCGCAGTGGTTGGTGCGCTCGACGGCCGCGACGCTCGGCCAGCGGCCTGCCTTCAGCACGCGCACGAACGGCCGGCCGGCGTAGGCCGACTCGAACGCCGCGCGCACCTGCGCCTCGGTCGTTCCGGGCACCAGCTCGAGGTGCACGGTCGTGAGGATGCCGCGGTCGTAGCAGCCGAGGTGCGGCGTGAAGATCGTGGCGATCCCGGCGTGCTCCGCGATCTCGGGGCGGTGGCGGTGCTTGAACACGCCGTAGGCCTGCATCGAGACCTCGCAGAAGAGGCTCTTGACCTCGGCCTTGCGCCCGGCGCCGGAGACGCCGCTCACGGCATCGACGATCGCTGCGCGCGAGGTGTCGACGAGCCCCGCGTCGACAAGCGGGCGGATCGCGAGGACCGACGCGGTCGGATAGCAGCCCGGCACCGCGACGAGGCGCGCCTCGGCGATGCGTGCGGCGTTGAACTCCGCGAGGCCGTACACGGCCTCCGCGAGAAGTCCGGCGTGCTCGTGCGCGAACCCGTAGTTCTTCTCGAAGACGCCGCGGTCGGACAGCCGAAAGGCCGCCGAGAGATCGAGGACGACGATCCCCGCGTCGACGAGGGCGCGCGCGACCTCATGCGAGAGTTCGTGCGGCGTGGCGAGGAAGATCGCGTCGAGATCGAGCGCTGCGGCGCTGGCGACATCGAACGGCTTGATCGGCAGCGCGCCGACCGCAGTGCCCTCGAGGCGCGGGAACAGGTCGGCGGCCGTCGGCGTGCCTTCATCGCTCTTGCGGGAGCTGCCGAACAGGGCGACGACCTCGGCCGACGGGTGCGCCGCGAGGATCGCGAGCAGTTCCGCGCCCGCGTAGCCGCTCGCGCCGACGATGGCGGAGCGGATGGAAGGGGAAAACTGGGAAGTGTGGTTCACCGGAGTCTTTGCAATGGGGAAGGGGTGCGGCCGAGGCGCGTGGCGCGTTACGGCATGTCCGCGAGTTCGCGGAGGTCTTTCGCGATGCGGCGTGCGGAAAGCTCGCTTCTCGCGGCGAGGAAGACCGTGTCGTCGCCGGCGATCGTTCCGAGGACGCCCTCGAGCCGCGCGCGGTCGAGTTCGATCGCGAGCGCGTTGCCGTGGCCGATCGGGGTCTTGAGGACGACGAGGGTGCCGCCGACATCGACCGACACGAGCTCGCGGCGGAGCGCCCGGGCGAGCGACGCCTCGGTCGAGAGCGCGGTCGGGCTGGCGCCCGGCAGCTGGTATCCCGAGGGGCCCTTGAGGACGCCGAGTTCGGCCAGGTCGCGCGACAGCGTCGCCTGCGTCGCCTCGATCCCTTCGCGGGCAAGCAGCTTCGAGAGCTCCTGCTGGCTGAAGATCTGCCCGGCGGCGATCAGGTTGCGGATGACGGCGTGGCGACGCGACTTCATGCTCGAGCGGGGAGGGCGGTTGGTGGTGGAGGCAGGGCTCACGGGTGGAGCGGACCGCATTGGATGGAAATACAGACCGAGGGAAGATTATACATTCATGCGCATACCTGTCAAGCGGCTTGGGCGATGTGTCGCGCAAATCCTGCGAGCGGACGCGTGGGGTGACCGCAACAAACGCGCCCGCCCCTCGGGGGGCGGGCGCGTGGAAAGGCTTGAAGATGCGGTGTGCGCCGCGGTTGCGGCGCGCACGAGGGCCAGAGGGCCGGAGCGGACAGCGCCGCCGGCGATCAGGTCTCGGAGCCCGACTCGCCATCGTGATCGTCGTCGTCGTCGTCGTGCTCGAACTCCTCGAGCTGCTCCGGGATCGTCGGAAGCACGGGCTTGCCCTCGGCGAGCATCTTGCGCTTGTAGAGCTCGATCTTCTGCTTCTCGGGGACGAGGATCATGCCCATGCGGCGGCCGTTCAGCCGCGGCGGGACCTCGACCTTCGCGAGATCGGCGAGTCGCTGGATGATGTCATCCATGCGGTCGTCGCCCCTCGAGCGGAACGCCATCTCGCGGCCGCGGAAGTTCTGGATGATCTGGACCCGGTGGCCTTCGATGAGGAACCGACGGGCCTGCGCGATGCGGATGTCGACATCGTGCGGATCGATCTTCATCGAGCGGCCAAGGCGGACTTCCTTCATCTCGGAAGACTTGCTCTTCGCCTTGTTCGCCTTCTCCTTCTTCGACTGCTCGTACTTGAACTTGCCGAAGTCCATGATCTTGCAGACAGGCGGACGGGCTTCGGGCGAGATCTCCACGAGATCAAGGCCCGCGTCGTACGCCTGGCGCTTCGCCTCCTCCAGCGGCACCACGCCGAGCATCTCGCCTTGCGGGTCGAGCAGTCGGACAGGGGAGATCCGGATGCGGTCGTTGATGCGTGGTCCGAAGTCGCGCGACTCTTGGCGAGGACCACCGAAAGATCTACGGGGCGGGTAAATGGGTCGAATCCTTTGAAATGGCCGTGACGAGCACGGGCGGCGATGTCATGAGAGGGGGGTTCGACGCGCGCGAGCCACCATCGCGCAGGCGAAACGAAGACGCAACGAAGAGGTGCGGACACCGAGACGGGCGCAACCGACGCAAGGAACCAGGGCTTTGACAAGCCGGGTCGTCATGCGGTTCGGAAGGCGTCAGGGAGGTGCATGTCCGAACCATACCACCTCCCGCCCCGGAGGGAAGCGAAATACCTGCGAGACGGCGCGGAAAGCGGGGGATTGCCCTCGATCACGGTTCCCGAACCCCCGCCGGGTGGCGGGTTGCCGCCTCGCCTTGGGCGGGACGCGGTCGAGGAAAACCAGCGAAATCCCGCGTCAGAACGCGATCTGGAGGCGCAGCGTCGCGATCCAGGCGTCGTCGGCACCACTCGGGTCGCCGCCACCCGGGGTGCCGATCCACTGGAGGTCGGGCTGGATCGCCACGCCGCGGCCGAGGTCGAAGCGGTAGAAGATCTCGACCGCGGTCTCGCCGCCGCCGCAACCGGCGGAGCTCCGTCGGCGAGGACGGGAGTCGCGATGAGAAGAGGCGAACGCGGTGCTGCGCGCGACCGATCGAAGGAAAGGCCGTGCGCGAGTGGCATGGGGCGCGGAGCCTTGGTCCTGTCCCGAGGGCCTATCCCGAGGGCCTGTGGGCGAATCGTCGGATCTTTCGCGATCGCGATGACGATTTCGGCTCACGGTGAAGCCGCGGGGCTACTTGGCAAAGGTCGCCTGAACGGTGCCCGGCGCGCCCGAGAGCAGACGCCCCTCGACCTCGCGGCAGATGCCGTCGACGAACGCGTCGAATGGCATCTCCCCGAGATTCGCCTCGATTCCGCGCGCGCGGACGCTGACGACGCGGTTCTCCGCGTCGCGCGGGCCGACCACCGCCATGTACGGGATCTTCTCCTCGGCGGCGACCTTGATCTTGGCCTGCACGCGGTCGTTGCCGTGGTCGACGGTCACGCGCACGCCGCGCGCCTTGAGCGCTGCGTGCAGTTCGTCGGCGTAGGCGGCGCTCTTCTCGCTGATCGGGAGGACGCGCACCTGCTCCGGGTTGAGCCAGCAGGGGAACGCGCCCGCGAAGTGCTCGATGAGCACGCCGCAGAAGCGCTCCATCGAACCAAACGGCGCGCGGTGGATCATCACGGGGCGGTGCGGACGGTTGTCCTGGCCGTTGTAGGTGAGGTCGAAGCGGATCGGCAGGTTGTAGTCGACCTGCACGGTACCGAGCTGCCACTCGCGCCCGATCACATCC
>CAIXEV010000642.1 GCA_903918555.1 uncultured bacterium
CGATGCAGGCGACTACACCGTCGTCTTCACGAACTCCTGCGGCGCTGCGACGAGCGTCGCGGCCGCGGTCGCCGTCGCGACTCCGTGCCCCGGGGACCTCAACGCCGACGGCACAGTCGGCGCGCAGGACCTCGCCGCGCTTCTCGGCGCATGGGGCACGAACGCCGGCGATGTGAACGCCGACGGCACGACGGACAAGCAAGACCTCGCGGCGATGCTCGGCGCGTGGGGCGCGTGCGGGTGAACTCCGCGCGCCTCGCGCTCACGCGAGGATCGGCGCGACCACCTTGCCCGCGACATCGGTGAGGCGGTAGTGGCGGCCTTGGTAGCGATAGGTCAGGCGCTCGTGGTCGACGCCCATCAGGTGCAGGATCGTCGCGTGGAGGTCGTGCACATCGACGGCGCCGTCGACGACGCTGTAGCCGAAGTCGTCGGTCGCGCCATGCACATGTCCTGCCTTCACGCCGCCGCCGGCCATCCACAGCGAGAACGCGCGTGGGTGGTGGTCGCGGCCGTAATCGTCGGCGGTCATGCGGCCTTGGCAATACGCGGTGCGGCCGAATTCGCCGCCCCAGACGACGAGCGTGTCCTCGAGCAAGCCGCGGCGCTTGAGGTCCATCACGAGCGCGGCCGACGCTTGGTCGGTCTGCGCGCACTGGCGCGAGATGCCGCCGGGCAGTCCGCCGTGCTGGTCCCAGCCTTGGTGGAAGAGCTGCACGAAGCGCACGCCGCGCTCGACGAGCCTGCGTGCGAGCAGGCAGTTCGCGGCGAAGGTGCCGGGTTCGCGCGCGGACGCGCCGTAGAGCTCGAAGGTTTCGTCGGTTTCGCCCGCGAGATCGGTCGCTTCGGGCACGCTCGTCTGCATGCGGTACGCAAGCTCGGCCTGCGCCAATCGCGCGTCGATCTCGCGGTCGCCTTCGTGCGCAAGCGCGTCGCGCGACATCGCGGCGAGCGCGTCGAGCATCGCGCGGCGCGCGTGCGGCGAGACGCCTTCCGGGTTCGCGAGCGCAAGCACGGGCTCCTTTCCCGCGCGGAACTGGACGCCCTGATGCTCGCTCGGCAGGAATCCCGCGCCCCACAGCCGCGCGTAGAGCGGCTGGTCGCGCGCGGCGTCCTTCGACACGAGCACGATGAACGACGGAAGGTCCTTGTTCATCGAGCCGAGGCCATAGCTCATCCACGCGCCCATCGACGGTCGGCCCGCGATCTGGTGGCCCGAGCAGAAGAAAGTGATCGCGGGGTCGTGGTTGATCGCGTCGGTGTGCATGCCGCGCACGACGCAGATGTCGTCGGCGATCTTGCCCGTGTGCGGCAGCAGGTCGCTGAGCTCGATGCCCGCGCGGCCGTATCTCTTGAAGCCGGTGAACGAGCCTGCGAGCGGCAACACCGCCTGATTTCCGCTCATGCCCGTGAGACGCTGGCCCGCGCGCACGCTGTCGGGCAGCGGCTGGCCGTGCATGTCGCGCAGCTTCGGCTTCGGGTCGAGCGTCTCGAACTGCGACGGGCCGCCGGATTGGAAGAGGTAGATGACGCGTTTCGCGCGCGGCGCGAAGTGCGGCGACGGCGTGATGAGCGGCGCGTCGCCCGTCGCTGCGCGCGCGCTGCGCGTCGCGAAGATGTCGCCGAGTGCGATCGCGCCGAGACCGAGCGCAGACGCGCCGAGGAAGTGGCGGCGCGATGGGCGCATCAGTTCGTCGTAGGTGGGCGTCGGGCGTGGCGTCGTCATCGTGGGGTGCCTATCGCGCCCTGAGCGAAGCGTCGCTTGCGAGGATCGTGCGGCACGCAAGCGAAAGCGCCGCGGTTTCGTCGGCGCCTGCCGCGCGCTGCGACGCGACGAGCGCGCGGAGCGGTGCAAGCTCGCCTTCGCGCGGCGCACGCGCGCACGCGAGGCGGAACGCGCGCACGAGACGCGCGTCGCCGTCGGCGGGGGCCTCGCGCATCGCGCGCTCGGCCAGTGCGCGCGCGCACTCGGTGAACACCGGATCGTTCAACAGCGCGAGCGCTTGGAGCGGCGTGTTCGTCGCGCCGCGCCGCGGCTGGCATGCTTCGCGCGAACCCGCGTCGAAGGTGAGCATCGTGGGCGGCGGCACGGTGCGCTTTCGATAGGTGTAGAGACTGCGGCGATGGGCGCCTTCGCCGGTTTCGGCTTCGTAGCCGCCGCTTGCGCCCGTTTCGCCGACAAGCCCCGGCTGCTGGTAGGGCTTCACGCTCGGGCCGCCGAACTTCTCGATGAGAAGGCCCGATGCAAGCAGCGCGGAATCGCGCAGTTGCTCGGCCGTCAGACGCACGCTCGGGCCGCGCGAGAGAAGATCGTTGTTCGGATCGCGCGCTCGTTTCTCGTCGCTCGTCGCTGACCGCTGGCGGAACGCGGCGCTCGTCACAAGCCGCTTCAAGATCGCGCGCGTGTCCCATGCGTTCGGGCCCGTCGCGAAGTCGTGCGCAAGGAGATCGAGCACCTCGGGGTGCGTCGGCCACGAGCCCTGTACGCCGAAGTTCTCCGCGGTTTCGACGAGCCCGCG
>CAIXEV010000643.1 GCA_903918555.1 uncultured bacterium
CTCTACAAGCAGAAGGGCACCGGCAACGCACGCGCCGGCGCCGCGCGCACTCCGATCCGCAAGGGCGGTGGCGTCACCTTCAAGAAGACCCGCACCCGCGAGGACTTCCGCACCGAGCTTCCCAAGAAGATGCGTCGCCTCGCGAACCGCAACGCGCTGCTCGCGAAGCTCATCGACAACGAGGTGAAGTGCTTCGCCGCGCTCGACTTCAAGGCGCCGAAGACCGCCGAGTTCGCGAAGATGATGGCGTCGGTCGGCATCGACCGTACCTGCCTCGTCGCGACCGATGGTGCGAACAAGAACGCCATCCTGTCCGCGCGCAATGTCGAAGGCGTCGACGTGTGCCGCATCGACCAGCTCAACGTCTTCGCGCTGCTGAACCACCGCTTCCTCGTGGTGGACAAGGCGGCGCTTGTTTCTTTCCTCAACGAGACCTGCTTTGCTTCGGACGACGCCGCGGAAGCCGCCGCTCCCGCCGCGAAGTCGGGTTCGAAGAGCAAGTCGAAGAAGGAGGTCGCGTAAATGGACCCCATCCACGTCATCGTCCGCCCGATCGTGACTGAAAAGGCAACCTGGGGCTCCGGCCACCACAACCGCTTTGCCTTCGAGGTCTCGAAGCTCGCGACCAAGACCGACATCAAGAATGCGGTCGAGTCGCTCTACAAGGTCCGCGTGCTCGGCGTCGCGACGCAGACGCGCCGCCTCCGCAACCGCGCCTACGCCTACGGCTTCGTCGCAGGCAAGACCTGGAAGCGCGCCGTCGTCAAGATCCACCCTGAGGACAAGATCGAGCTCTTCTGAGCCGCGTGACCCCGTCGTCGTGACTGCAGGTCACGGCAGCAAGCAAAGGTGAAACTCAAATGGCAATCCGCGTCTACAAGAAGACCACCAACGGCCGCCGCAACGCCTCGGTGAACCTCCATGCCGAGGTCACCAAGAAGTCGCCGGAGAAGTCGCTTCTTGCCCCGCTCGTCCGCAACAGCGGCCGCAATGTCCAGGGCAAGATCACGATCCTCGGCCGTGGTGGCGGTCACAAGCGCCGCTACCGCAAGATCGACTTCCGCCGCAACAAGGATGGCGTCGCTGCCGTCGTCGTCGGCATCGAGTACGACCCCAACCGCTCGGCGCACATCGCGCTGCTGAAGTACGCCGACGGCGACCTGCGCTACATCCTCGCGCCGAAGGGCCTGAAGGCTGGCGAGACTCTCATCAGCTCGCCCGACCCGGTCGACCCGAAGGTCGGCAATTCGATGCCGATCAAGCACATCCCCACGGGTCTTGCGCTTCATAACATCGAGATGGAACCCGGCGCTGGTGGCCGCCTTTGCCGTGGCGCGGGCATGTACGCCCGCCTCACCAACAAGGAAGGCCGCTGGGCGACCATCGTGCTCCCGTCGGGCGAAATCCGGCAGGTCTCGATGGACTGCCGCGCGACCGTCGGCGAAGTCGGCAACCCCGATCACGCGAATGTCGTGATCGGCAAGGCCGGCCGCAACCGCTGGAAGGGCCGTCGTCCGACGACACGTGGTATCGCGATGAGCCACCACACCCACCCGCACGGCGGTGGTTCGGTGTCGAAGGGCGGCCGCGAGCCGTCGAACTCGTCCGGTACGTTCGCGAAGGGCGGACGCACGCGTCGCTACGGCAAGTCCAGCGACTCGCGCATCATCCGTCGTCGTCGCAGCAAGCGTTACGGCCAGCTGAAGCTGTAAGCGTGTGAGAGCCGCATCCGGCGAAGAACTCGCCGGATGCTCGAGTGAGAGCCGCATCCGGCGAAGACCTCGCCGGATGCTCGAGTGAGAGCCGCGTCCGGCGAAGACCTCGCCGGATGCTCGAGTGAGATTGAAAGTCAGACCCCAACCCGCGCAAGCGGTCAGAACCATCGAGATCACCACCATGTCGCGTTCGCTCAAGAAGGGTCCCTACGTCGTTGAAAGCCTGTACCGCAAGGTGCAGAAGCAGGAGTCGAACACCAAGAAGACTCCGATCAAGACCTGGGCCCGCGCCTGCACGATCGTCCCCGAGTTCATCGGCTGCACCTTCCAGGTCCACAACGGCCGGCAGTTCATCGATGTCTACTGCACCGAGGACATGGTCGGCCACAAGCTCGGCGAGTTCGCCCACACCTGCACCTTCCGCGGCCACACCAACAAGAAGGAAGAGCTGAAGTCCTGACGCGATGCGTCAGCCCCAGCCTCTCGAACGAGGTTCACCACCATGGCATACAACGCCAGCCACCGATTCGCCCGTATCGCGCCCCGCAAGGCGC
>CAIXEV010000644.1 GCA_903918555.1 uncultured bacterium
CGGGAGCGTCGCTGAACTTTCCAGCCGCGTTGAACGGATTCGACTGGGCGAAGTCGACCGCCGCAAGGCGCGCCGGGTCGTCGGGGATGCGGCCGTTCGCGCCCACGAGGCCGAGCGCGTGGAACTCCTCGTCGGTGAAGCTCGGGCCGCGATGGCACTGGTAGCAGCCGCCCTTCGAGACGAAGGTGACGAGCCCGCGCCGCGCGGCCGCGTCGAGCGCCTCGAGGTCGCCGCTCGGATCACCGCGAAGCCCGGCGATGAAGCGGTCGACCGGCGCGGGGCCCGAGACGAGCTTGCGCTGGTACGCGCCGAGGGACTTGAGGAGGTTGGCCGTGGCGATGTCGCTCGGCGCTTCGGGCATGGCGCCGAACAGGCCTTCATAGAGCGCGCGCAGCGCCGCGTCGTCGCGCACCACCTGCTGCAGCCGCTCGCGCGAACTTCCCATCTCGACCGGATTCTCGATCGGCGCGAGCGCCTGCGACCAGAGCGAGTCGAACTTGCCGTCCCAGCCGACCCAGCGGCGGCGGCCCGAGTCGACGACGGTGGGCGCGTTGCGGGTCGTGACGCCGATCCCACGCGCGAGCGGAAGCCCGTCGGTGAAGTGCTTGGCCGGATCGTGGCAGGTCGCGCACGACACGCCCTTCGGCGAGATCCGCGTGTCGAAGAAGAGCCGGTGTCCGAGTTCGGCGGCGCGTTCGTCGTCGGCGAAGCGGTTGGTCGGGTCGGACGGGAACGCGGCCACCGGCGACATGCGCGCGATGCGCGCGACCTCTTCGGCGGTGAGCGAGGCGAGTTCGGCCGGAAGCCGCGAAGCGTCGATCGCGGGCGGTCGCTGCGATTGCGCCTGCGCGTCCGACACGCAGAGCGCGACGACGGCCGATGCGAGACACAGGAGTTGGCGAGCGCTACTCGACATCGACGAACCACTGCGTCCGCTCGCGGACCCCGTCCTCGCCGACATCGATGGCGAGCACCCAGCGCCCCGGCATGTGGAAGAGCAGCCCTTCACCGAGGAAGGTGTCGCCGCCCCGCCGCTTCACCGTGGGCACGAAGTTCATTCCGTGGCCGTGATGCGGCATCTCGGCGTCGACGAACACCTCCGCATCGGCCGCGACGGGCTTGCCGTCCGCGCGCGTCACGGCGAACGCGATCGCGAAGGGCTCTGCGTCGGGGATCGCTCCACCGACCACCTCCCACTTCACGGTGTAGGTGCCGTCGGCGGAGGTGCCCGAGCGCGCGTTGGCCGAAAGAACGAGCGGCGCGCCGAGCGCGGCGCTTGCGGGCGGTACGGGCGCAGGCGCGGCGGACGCGGGCGCAGCCGACTGCGGCGCAGGCGCCTTGTCGCAGCCGAGTGGCGCGGAGACGACGATCGCAAGCGCGGCTGCCGTTTGCACGAGTTTGATCACTGCGCAGTTCCCTTTCTCGACGAAGCTCCGGGCGCGTCGGGCGTCGACGCTGGCGCCGCACCCGGCGAACCCTTGCGCTTCTGGTCGTAGTAGCGACCGAGGCTTCCCGTGAGGTTCCAGACGAAGCCATCGCCGAAACGCTGGAAACGATGGTTGCCGCGGTCGATCACGATGAGCCCCTTCGGCGACGGCAGGATCGACTGCGGATCGAAGAACTGTTCGTCGAGCACGCCGCGCTCGCCCACGCGGCGCGCACCCTGCGGGTTCGAGCCGAGCACCGCGTCAAGCGCGGCGTCGCTCACCACCAGCTGTCCCCGCTCGTCGAACTCGACGCCGCTCGGACGCACGAAATCCCAGCCGAGTTTCGCCAGCGCCTTCCACTCGCCCGACGGCTCGCGCACGAACACGCGCCGCGCGACCGGATCGGCGACCGCGATGCGGCCGTCGGCCGCGCGCGCCATTTCCTCGGGCAAGCGCGCCTCCTCGGGCAGCGCGATCCAGCCGTCTGACTTCGGCGTGAGACGCGCGTCGGCGCGATGGATGCCGCGGTTCGCGCGGTCGAGGAGCAGCACCTCGAGGCCGGCGTCGCCCTGCACGAACAGGATGTCGGAGATGTCGGGCGCGCGCCGGTCGGTGCCGCGCACGAGGCGCGAGAGATCCATCGAACGCGCGAGCTTCGGCATGAAGAGGTCGAGCACCGGCGGCTGCGCGCGGTCCCAGGCCAGATCGAAGACATCGATCCGCGCGTGCTCGCGATCGGCCGC
>CAIXEV010000645.1 GCA_903918555.1 uncultured bacterium
GTTCGGAGAACGCGGACGGGCCGCGGTAGGTGTCGTCGCCCGGCACCGTGCTCGCGCCGCCGCCGCCCCACTGGAACGCCCAGTTGCGGTTGAGGTCGACGCCGAAGCTGCCGTCGCCGTTGTTGCGGCGGTTCTTGCGCCAGAGCCGGTTGACATCCCAGCTGTAGACATAGCCGTCCGGGTTGACGACCGGGATGACATCGACCCACGCGCGGTCGAGGAGCGCGGTGATGCGCGGGTCGCTGCCGTGGCCACTCACGAGACGGTCGGCGATGTAGCAGACCGCGGTGGTCGAGCCCCACTCGCGCGCGTGCTGCGTGGCGTTGAAGAGGACGCCGGGGCTTCCGGCCGGCGCCTTCGTGATGCGGATGCCGCGGATCGGCCGGCCCTCGAGCGAGGTCCCGATCGTGAACACCGTCACGAGGTCGGGGCGCGCGGCCGCGAGCGCGTCGAGCTTCGCGTTGATCTCCTCGAGCCGACGGAACGCGGAGAAGAAGTCGCCGCCTGCGACGCCGCCATCGCCGCCACCGCCCTCGGCGTCGCGCGTCGCGAGTTCGGCGCGGAGCACCGGGCCGAGATCCGTCACGACGACCTCGTGCGAGACACCGCTCGCCTTCAGCGCCGCGAGACCCTTCGCGTCGACGATGAAGTCGACGGGGCCGTAGTCGAGCCGATGCGTGAGCACATCGCTCGCGATCGCGAGCACGGTGCGCAGGTCGCGCGACGAGCGAATCGTGGCGCGGACGACCGACTTGCCGTCATGGAACTCCCGTGGCTCGCGGCGCGGCGCGTCCTGCTGCGCGGCTGCGACGGGCGCAGGCGCGAACGGCGCGAGGCCAAGCGCGAGGACGCCGCCCAGCGCGAGGGCGCTTCCCAGCGCAACCGAAAGCGTGCGACGGGCAAGGCGGGCGCGGGTCGGGAGGATCAGCATGGGTTGAGTGTGACTCCGTCTGCGGGAGGCTGCAACCCGGAGTGCGGATCTTCGCCGCTGTTGCGGACTCCCGGCGTCCGCGCTCGGTACACTCGGCTTCCCATGACAGCGCGCCCGCGACGAATCAGATGTCCACGCTCCGTGATCGCCCTTGGGCTTCTCGCGTGCACCCTGCCGCTGCCGTCGTGCACCCGGTACTTCGCCACCGATCCCGATCTCGACCGGCCCTCCGGCGCCGTGGTTCCGAACGAGGCGACGGCGCCGCGCGCGCTCTACATGTTCGAAGGCTCGACCGGACGCTCGCTCGGCTGGGCGGACCTCATGGCCGCCGCCAGCTGGGCCGACGCGGTCTTCATCGGCGAGCGTCACGACGATCCGGTCGCGCACGCGGTTCAGCTTGCGGTCTTCGAGGATCTCGCCGCCGGCTACCCGGGAACGGCGCTTGCGCTCGAGCATCTCGAGCGCAACGAGCAGGGAACCGTCGACCGCTACCTTCGCGGCGAGATCGGCGTCGACGAGTTCATCGACTCGACCAACTCGCGCAACTGGGCGGGCAAGGACACCTGGGTGCCGTTCTTCCAGCCGCTGGTCGACGCGGCCGACGAGGCGGGTTCGCCCGTCGTCGCCGCGAATGCGCCTCGCGACTATGTCCGGCGCGCGCGCACCGAGGGCTATGCCGCGCTCGAGGCGCTGCCGCCCGCCGAACGCGCGAACTTCGCGGTTCCCGTCGTGAAGCGGGGAAACCTCTTCAACGACCGCTGGCAGGAGCGCTGGGACGCCTACCAGCAGCGTTTCCGCGACCTGATGGGGTCAGGCGACGACCTCGCCGACGCCGATGTGCTCGCGCGGCTCGACAGCGTGTTCCTCTCGCAGTCGATGTGGGACGGCACGATGGGCGCTTCGGCGGCGCAGGCGCTGGAGCGCGGCTCGCCCAAGGTCGTCCTCTGCGCAGGTTGCTTCCACATCGAGCGCGACGGCGGCACGGTGCTCCAGCTCGAGGCGCTGCGCCCGTCGGCGCGCGTCCTGACGATCACGGTCATCGATGCGTCGAGCCGACGGCTGAGAGACGAGGATCGGCTGGCGGCCGACATCGTGATCTACGGCTTCCCCGTCGAGCGCAAGAAGGCCGAGGTCGAAGGAGAGGCTGCGGGTGAGGCCGCAGGCGAGGCCGCGGCTCAGCCCGCGCAACCCGCGCCGCCGTCACAACCCGCACAGGCGGCAGAGCCGACGCAATCCGCCGATCCCGCGCAGCCCTCGGGACCGGGTTCAGCGTCGCAACCCGCAAATCCCGCGCAGGCTGCCCCCGCCAGCACCGAAACCCTTGCCAATCCTTCTACGCAACCGTCGGCGAACTGCCGATAGACTGTCGCCCGAGAACAACCCATGCCCGACCTGCCCACCCAGAAGAAGACCACCTTGGTCGAAATCGATGTCCGCGAGACCCTCCTTTATGTGAGGCTCGTGGGCCCGCAGGTTGGTCAGCGCGAGTCGCCGATCATCAGCCAGGAAGTCGAGCCCTACCTCCGCTCGGCGAACAAGTCGATGCGGCACTTCATCATCGACCTTCAGGGCGTGACCTTCATGTCGTCGATGGGCCTCGGCGTCTGCATCGCGCTGCGCCACAAGGCCGCGGCCGCCGGCGCCAAGCCGATCCTCTTCGGAACCTCGAAGGAACTGCTGCAGCTCTTCGCCATGATGAAGATCGACCAGCTCTACAAGTTCGCGAAGGATCAGAACGAGCTCGACGCGCTCATCAAGTGAGCGCCGTTCGCGCGCGAGCCCCGCAGGCCGCAAGACATGCGGGCTTCAGCGCATCCGACGCACCATCCGCGGGGTCAGCATCCACAGCATCTGCGCACGGCCGATGACCGACGAGGCGTCGGGCGGCGTCGCCGCATCGGCGGGCGGCTGAAAGCGTAGCGCGAGCGCGGCGCCCTTCGCGAACTCGATCCTCATCGCGTCGATGGAGCCCGTCAGCAGGAACGAGGCGAGGCTCGAGAACATCGGCTCGTGCCCGACCCAGACCACGGTCCGCAGGCCGTGCATGGCCGCGATCGAGCGTGCGAGCGCCTGCATGCGCTCGCGGCCGAGACCATCATGGCCAAGACCCTCGTCGCCGCCCGGCTCGAGACGCTCCGAGCGCCGCGGCTTCGGCCAGCCGGCGCGCTCGCGGAGGATCTCCGCCGTCGCCCACGCGCGCTCGAACGCACTCGATTCGACGAGCTCCACCGCCGGGACAAGTCGCCCAAGACGCTTCGCGAGCCGGCGGAAGTCGCGGACACCGTCCTCGGTCAGCGGGCGCCGCGAGTCGTCGGGCCACTTGAGCGCATCGCGCTCGAAGGCCTTCGCGTGACGGATGAGAATGAGTTCCATCGAGACCCTCGCGATTCTGCCGACGACCAGCCGACTCGCCGCAAGGTAGCCAAATCCCTGCAATCTGCGACAATCAATCCATGCCTTCCGCGGCTCTCTTCACGAACGCCCGAATCCTCACGCTCGCGCAACCGGACGCGTCGTCCGGCCCGCGCCGTGGCGAGTCGATGCGCGACCTCGGCGTGATCGAGCGCGGCTATGTCCATGTCGTCGACGGGCGGATCGCGGCCGTCGGCGCGGGCGACCCGCCATCGCACATCCGGACGGGCGCGAGCAACCGCGAGGGATGCGTGGTCATGCCTGCGTTCGTCGACTGCCACACGCACGCGTGCTGGGGCGGCGACCGCTACGGCGAGGTCGCGCAGCGACTCGCGGGGGGGTCCCCTACCTCGACATCCTGGCCGCGGGCGGCGGGATCATGTCGACCGTGCGCGCAACGCGAGAAGCGTTTGCGACGGGCCCCCACCGCGAGGGCCTCCTGAGGATCCTGTCCGCGCGGACGAACGAGATGCGGCGGCGCGGCAGCCTCGCGATCGAGGTGAAGTCTGGATACGGCCTCGACCGGACGACCGAGCTCGAGATGCTCAGGGCGATCCGCGCGCATGAAAGCAACGCCGCGCGCGATGGCGACGGGTTCTTCGTGCCGACCTTCCTGGGAGCGCACGCGATCGATGGGGACGAGACGGCGTACTGCACGCGCGTGATCGAGGAACTGCTGCCCGAGGTCGTCGCGGAGTTCGGCCCGATCGCCTGCGACGCCTACTGCGAGAAGGGCGCGTGGAGCCCCGCGTGGACGAAGAAGCTCTTCGAGCGCGCGCAGTCGCTCGGCTGCCCGCTGCGCGTGCATGTCGACCAGTTCAACGAGCTCGGCTTCCTCGAGACAGCGCTCGAGATGGGCGCGCGCAGCGTCGATCACCTCGAGGCGACCTCGCGCGAGGGCCTGAAGCGGGTCGCGCGCTCGCAGTCGACCGCCGTCTTGCTGCCCGGCTGCGGACTTTCCCTCGACGGGCGCTACGCGAATGGCCGCCATCTGATCGACGAGGGCGCGGCCGTCGCGATCGCGACCAACTGCAATCCTGGCTCGAGCCCGATCGTCTCGATGCCGCTCGTCATCGCGCTCGCGGCCCGCTTCTGCGGCCTGACGCACGCGGAGGCGATCACGGCCGCGACCTACAACGCGGCGTGCGTCCTCGGGCTCGAGAACGAGACCGGATCGATCGAGGTCGGCAAGCGCGCGCACCTCGTCATGCTGCCGACGCGCGATGAACGCGCCCTTGCCTACGAATGGGCGACCGCGGAGCCGGAAGAGGTCTACGCAGGTCACGGCTACCTCTGAACGCGCCGAAAGGCTCGCACCGGTCCGCGCAGTTTCTGCGCGGGCGCTCTCCACGGCGTCGGGAACGCGCTGAATTTCGACCCACAACCGAAGTCGCGTCTTCGGTAGCCCGATCTCGACCTCGCAAGGCTGCGGGTTGTCTCCGTGGCGTACGCCGAGTCCCCTTTGGAGCCCTACATGTACAACCCGACGCCTGCTGGATGGTCGCCCTTCAACACCTGCGGTTCGTGCCCCGGCCCGAACAGCACCGATTGCTGCGGCAACGGCAGCACCTTCTCGAACGCGACCGCCTGCCCAAGCAACGGTTGGACTCCAAACCTCCCCGGCGCCTTCGCGGCGTGGAACAACCGCTTTGGCGGGAACACCCCGTGGAACACTCCGTGGAACACCCCGTGGAACAACGCGGGGAACACCGCGACCCCGTGGAACAATCCGTGGAACAACGCGGGGAACACCGCGACCCCGTGGACCACTCCGTGGAACAACGCGGGGAACACCGCGACCCCGTGGA
>CAIXEV010000646.1 GCA_903918555.1 uncultured bacterium
CGCCTTCGAGCCGCGCTACCGCCAGATGGTCGAGGACTGCCTGCGCGCGCGCGGAGAGGCGTCGGCCGCCGGCTCTCCCACCGCTTCCCCCCCCGGCTCCATCCTCAGCGCCGCGCCGATCGCAATGGCGACCTACGCGAGCCGCCAGTGGAGCGGGCAACGCGTCGGCGAGCCGCCTCTGCGGCCTGTCGTCTGCGTCACCAAGCTGATCGAGCACACCGCGCTCGCGGACGGACGGCATCAGGTCCTGCTGCACGGCGTGAGCCGCGCGCGCATCGAGAGCATCGCCGAACCCGACGGACGCCGGCTCTACCGCCTTGCGCGGCTCGTGCCGATCGACGCGCGACCGGGCCCGCCCCGGCGGCTGCCCGGCTTCAACCACATGCTTTCGGCGCTTCTCGCGCAGTCGCAGCTGCGGCGCGTGCAGCGGCTCGAGACCGTGCGCGAGTGGCTGACGCGCGGAAGCGTTCCAACCGAGGTCATCATCGAGCAGCTGCTGCCGCTCCTCGCGCGCGGCGACGACATGCGCTACCAGCTCCTCGCCGAGCCGAGCGGCCGCGAGCGCGCGCGCTTCGTGCTGTCGGAACTGGCCCACCTCGGCCAGCAGCTCTCGCGCGCGGTCGAGCGGACGCCCGAAACCGCGCTGCGCGGCGTGCATCTGAACTGAACCGAACCTAGCGGCGCTCGACGAGCCCGACCTTGTCGAGCGCTGCGTTCCACTCGGCGATCTGCTTCGAGAACCGCGCCTGGTGCGCGGCGAAGTCGCCTTCGATCTGCACGCGGACGATCTTCTCGCCGTCCTTGAGGTTCATCGCGACATCAAGGCCCTCGACGATGGTGCCGAACACCGCGTACTGCAGGTTCCAGCGGTCCTGCGGGCGGACGGTGATGAAGATGCGCGTCGGCTTCGAGCGCGCGGTCGAGACATCGTCGGAGTTGTTCGAGTAGCAGAGCCGGCCGGGCTTGTCGAAGAACAGGTTGGTGCCGAACTCGCGCGGCAGCGAGTACGCAGGGTCGCCCGCTGCGTTGATTCCCGTCTGGCGCACCACGCGGGAGAAGTCGGCCCACGGCTGTCCGTCGTAGTAGCCGCGGTTCACGAGGTTGATGAAGTTCGCGCAGAGGCGCGGCGCTTCCTTCGTGGCGAGCTCGACGCGGATGGTGCCCGAGTCGCACTCGAAGACGGCGGTGAGCGGGGTGGCGGTGGCGGGCGCGGCGGGCGGTGTCGCCTGCGCGGCGGGCGGGGTCGCCTGCGCGGCGGGCGGGGTCACCTGCGCGGTGGGCGGTGCCACCTGCGCGGTGGGCGGGCTCACCTGTGCCGGTGCGGGCGCGGCTCCCGTCTGCGACGACGATGGTCCGCATGCGGGCAGCAGCGCCACGGCAAGGAGCGCTGCGAAGAACGCTGCGAGGAACGGGGGTCGCTGGAAGGGTCGGCGGGTCATGTCGGTTGGGTTCAGTGGGGGGCGGGGTGGTGGCGGGGCGTCATTCTCCGCCGCCCGAGCCGCCTTGTTGCCGTCTGGTGCCGCGTCCGCTGCGATTTCCGCTGTTCTGGCCGTTCTCGGCGCCGCCCGAAGGCCGCGAGGCCGGCGGCGTGGGCTGTGTCGAGGGACCTCCGCTGGATGGCGACGCAGCCTTTGGCGGGGGCGTCGGCGCCGCGGGCGCGGGCGTCGGCGACGCGGGCGCGGGCGTCGGCGACGCGGGCGTGGGATCGGCCGAGGGCGTCTCCGCCTCCGCGGCGCGCGCCGCGATCGCCGCTGCAAGCGCGTCGAGCGAGGCGCGGTCGAAGCCGTCGGCGCGCTCGAGCGCGGCGAGCGTCTCGGCCATGCCGGTGAACTGGGCGA
>CAIXEV010000647.1 GCA_903918555.1 uncultured bacterium
CCGTGGGAGGTACCGACCCCGTGGGAGGTACCGAGCCCGTGGGCGGCGCCACCGGTGCCGAATCGATTCTCTTCGCTCGTTTGGCGGAGTCTGCCATCGGGCTCCGATGATACGGTCTCGGAACCTCTATGCACACCTTCTCCCCACGCCATCTCGCGCTGCGTCCGCAACCCTTCGCCCCCCGCGGGGTCGTCGCGGTCCTCGCCCGCGCGGCGCTGGTGGCGGCGGTGCTGGCCGCGGGTTGCTCGAGCGGCCCCGAGTCGGTCGAGAACCCCGCCGCGGTGCTGTCGGTCGGCGGGCAGTCGCGCGAGCGGTACTTCGACGCGCTCGAGGCCGCGCGGCAGCGGGGGGTCGACGAGGAGACGAAGGCGGCGCTGCGCCGCATGATCGCGGCCGACGGCTTCGCGATCGACGCGCGCGAGCGGGCGTTCGACCTCCTCTACGAGACCGATCCGAAGGCG
Source organism: uncultured bacterium (assembly GCA_903918555.1). GTDB lineage: Bacteria > Planctomycetota > Phycisphaerae > Phycisphaerales > SM1A02 > QWPT01. The sequence goes on from CAIXEV010000647.1 coordinate 462, forward strand.
GTGGTCGCCGCGCTCGAGAACAGCCTGCCGCGCATGGGCGATGTGTCGTGGCGGCGCCGTGTGTCGGAACTGGTCGGCGAGCGGAAGATGCAGGAACTTGTGCCGACCTTGATCCGCGCGTGGGCGAACCCGGTGCCGGGGCTTGCGGGCGACGAGGTGCGCCCCGAGCGCGCGGCGCTCGGGATGATCGTCGGCGAGGACCAGGTGAGCGCGACGCTCCTGCGCACGATGAAGGATGCAAGCCCGACCACGCAGGCGAACCTGCGCGCGCGCTGCTGGGAACTGCTGATGAAGTCGGGCGACGAGGCGCGCCTGCGCGCGCTGCTCGCCGACCCCGGGTCGACGCAAGGCGACGCGATGCTCACCGACCTCGCGCGCGTGGCGAACGAGCTCGGCGTGCTTCCGACCACCCGCGAGGAGATCCTCTGGGCGCGCAAGCTGTGCGAGCCGTCGCGCGCCGCGTTCTTCGCCGATGCGAAGGCCGCGCTCGCGCAGATGCCGGCCGCGCGGCGCGAGCAGCTCGAGCTGCGCGCGATCCCCGTCGCGGTCGCCTGCATGAAGCGGCGTCCGTCGCTCCTCGCGACCACCGAGCCCGACCTCTTCGCCGAGATCGACGCCCGCACCAAGGGCCGCAAGAAGGCCTCGCCCGACTTCACCGGCTACGGCGACGGATTCACCGAGACGCTCTACCAGGTGCGCGACCGCCTCGTGTGGTCCGACCTCGCGGCGATGGCGCTCGCGCTCGATGTGCTGTCGGAGCAGGCGCTGCGCGCGCATCTCTTCGAGGTCGCCGACCGCGACCGCGAGGACCGCACCACCGAGTACGGCGGCGTGGTCGCGCTCGCCGCAGGTTCGGGAAGCACCGCCGAGTTCCTCGAGTTCGAGCCGCGCGCCAAGGCGAGCGACATCCGCTACGAGAGCCCGCAGGCGCTCTTCGATGCGCTCTACACCGGGCTCTACCATGTGCACTTCCACGCGCAGAACTACGAGAACGAGAAGTACGCCGGCCCGCACATTGGCGACTTCGCGTTCGGCGACAGCGCGCGCTGCAACGGCCTCGTCTTCACCTTCCTCTCGGCCGATCTCCTCGGGGTCGACTTCTACCGCCACGGTCGCGTCGTCGTCGACCTCGGCGCGATCGAGCGCCCGCAGGGCTGACGCTTCATGCAGTTCGCGCTGATCGTCCAGCTCTCGATCGCGATGCTTGCGCGTGAACTCGCGGGTGGGCTGCCGATCGGCGCGCTCGGCGGCGCCGCGGTCGCGCTGTGCGGGCCGCTCGCCGTGTTCGTGCTCGGCTCCATCGCCGCGCGCCGCTCGATGCAGGGCATGGACCGCCGCGAGCCGGACGCCGCGCAGCGGATCTTCCGCTTCACCGCGCGCTCGGGCTGGATCGGCGCGCTGTTCATGGCGGTGGCCGCGTCGAGCGCGCTGCCGTCGACGCTGCCGCCGCCCTTCGGTGGCGCGGTCGTCGCGGCGTATCTCCTCTCCTGCGGCATCGCCTCGATCCTCGTCGGCCACTGGCACGCGTATCCGGTCGAGGCGCGCGTGCGCGAGTCGTCGACGATCCGCGTGCTCGACACCGGGCGGTCGCTCCATCCGATTCCGTCGCGCCTTTCCTATGTGGTCGCGCAGGCGCGCGCGGGCATGATTCCGATCATCGCGCCGCTGATCGTGCCGATCGTGTTCGGCGAGGTCGCGGTGGCGATCGCGCGCGCGCACTTCCCCGAGCATGAGACGGCGGCGCAGCTCGGCGGCGGCCTCATCGGCGTCCTCGCGCTCTTCCTCGTCGTGCCGATCATGATTCCCGCGCTGCTCGGGCTCACGCGGCTTCCGCAAGGCGAGCTGCGCGACGACCTCGAGGAGCTCTCGCGCGGCGCCGGGGTCGGTGTCCGCGAGATCTGGGTCTGGCCGACCGACGGCCTCGTCGCGAACGCGGCGGTCATGGGCGTCTTCCCCGGACTTCGCTGCGTGATGCTCTCCGACGCGCTGATCGAGTGCCTGCCGCGCCAGCAGGTGCTCGCGGTCATGGCGCACGAGCTCGGGCATGTCGTGCATCGGCATCTCGCGTGGATGCTTCCGGTCATCGTCGGCGGCTGGTGGATCGGCGCGCTGCTTGCGGATCCGCTCGCCCTCTGGGTCTACGACGGCATCGTGGAGCGCGAGGGGATCGACGCCGCCGCGCCATTCGCGGAGACGGTCGCGCTCGTCCGCGACATCGCGGTCTCCGCCTTCGGACTGCTCGCCTTCGGCTTCGTGAGCCGCCGCTTCGAGCGACAGGCCGACACCTACGCGGTGCGGCTCCTGAGCGAGCGCGATCAAAGCGCGGACGCGACGCCCGCGTCGGTGAACGCGATGACGGGCGCGCTGTCGATGGTCGCGTTCGTCAACCATGTGCCGGTCGAGCGGCCGAGCTGGCGGCACGGTTCGATCGCGTGGCGGCAGGCGTATCTGCGCACGCTGGCGGGTCGGCCGCACGCGCGGCTCGGGATCGATTCGCTGGTGCGGGCGATCTGCGCGCTCGCGCTCGTCGCGGTGCTTGCGATGCTCACGGCCGCGTTCGTGCTGCGCGACGCGGCGTGACGGGTACACTCGCGCCATGCGCTTCACGAAGATGCATGGGCTCGGCAACGACTATGTCTACATCGACGGTTCGCAGGAACCGTCGCTCGACTTCGCGCGCGCGGCGCGTCTCGTGAGCGACCGCCACTTCGCGGTCGGTAGCGACGGGTTCATCGCCGTCTGCCCGCCGAGTTCGCACGACGCCGACCTGCGCATGCGCATGTTCAACGCCGACGGCAGCGAAGGCGAGATGTGCGGCAACGGCATCCGCTGCGTGGCGAAGTTTGCGGTCGACCGCGGCATGGCGTCGGTCAACCCGCTGCGGATCCAGACCGGCCGCGGGATCCTCGAGGTGTGGTGGGAGCGCGACGCCGACGGGCGCGTGGCGCGCGCGAGCGTCGCGATGGGCGCGCCGATCCTCGAGCACGCGCTGATCCCCGCGCGCGTCGACCGCGTGGCCGCCGAAGCGCGCGTGGTGGGGCACTCGATCGATCTCTCGCGCTGGGGAGCGGATTGGTGGCGCGACGCGCGCGTCGAGCCGCACATCACGCTCGTGTCGATGGGGAACCCGCATGTGATCCTCGCGTGCGACGATCCGTGGAAGGTGCCTCTCGAGACGGTCGGCCCGCGCATCGAGCGCGACGAGTGGTTTCCGGCGCGGATCAATGTCCACTTCGTGCGCTTCGGCCCGCGCTCGGGCGAGGCGCTGATGCGCACCTGGGAACGCGGCTCGGGCATCACGCTCGCGTGCGGCACGGGCGCGAGCGCCGTCTGCGTCGCGGGCGTCCTTCTCGGCAAGAGCGCGCGAACGCTTGATGCGCGGCTGCCCGGAGGGCCGCTGCAGCTCGAGTGGCCGAGCGACGGCGCAACGGTCCGCATGACCGGCCCTGCGACCGAGGTCTTCGAGGGCGAGGTCGACCTCGATGAACTCGAGGCGAAGCTGCGCATGCACGGGGTGCTGCCGGGCGCGGCGCACGGAGGAGCGGTGCATGCCTGACGCGCCCGGCACTTTCAACGCGCTCGAACGCGACCTCGCTGCTCGGCTTGCCGCGCGGCAACCGCGCATGGAGGCGGAACTCGCGGAGTTCGTCGCGATTCCGACGGGAACGGGCCACGAAGCGGGGCTCTCGCGCCTGCGCGCGATGTTCCGCGCGCGGCTCGCGGCGCTCGGCGCAGACCTCTCCGAACTCGCTGGCGACCCGCGTCCGGCGTGGATCACGCAGCCGGGGCAATCGGCCGACGCGCCGCCGCCACCGGCGCTGCGCGCGGCCGCGCGCGGCGGCAAGGGGCGGCCCGTGCTCGTCACCGGCCACCTCGACACGGTGCATGATCCGTTCGGTTCGTTCCAGACGCTTGCCCACGAGGCGAATGGCCGCGCCGTCGGCCCCGGCGCGATCGACATGAAGGGCGGGCTCGTGATCATGATCCACGCACTCGAGGTGCTCGCCGAGGCGGGCGTCGCGCCCGCGTGGACGGTGCTTCTCAATTCCGACGAAGAGACGGGAAGCCTGCACAGCCAGCGCGTGATTCGCGCGGAGGCG
>CAIXEV010000648.1 GCA_903918555.1 uncultured bacterium
CCGCCCTTCGCCGCCAAATCATTCTCGTCGCGGCCGCGGCGTGGCCGTGACCTTTCGCGCGTCCACGCCTACTATGGCGCCCCATGGCAGAGACCGAAGGAGATCCAGAACTCGTTGCAGAGCGCGGACAGTTCCGCGCAGAGTACGAGCGCGAACTCGGCCAGTGGCTGCGGAGGCGGCTCGGCTACCTCTGCATCGCCTACACCGTGTTCCAGATCCTTTCGGTCACGGCGCTGACCTCGAGCGCCATGTTCTACACCCAGCCACCCAAGGAGCCACAGCTCCCTGCCCGCGTCGAGCGCCGCGCCGAGGAGGCAGAACGCCGTGCGGAGGCCGGCCTGCCGCTCCGCCCGACGGATGCACGCGCGCTTGCGGCGGTCGAGGCCGAGAAGCGTCGGCTCGAGCGCGAGCAAGGCGCGCAAGCGGTCGTGTCGACGCTCGACGCGTTCAGCATGATCGCTCGCGACTTCGCGGGGGACCTCAGTGACGCGCGAGAGCGGCCGAAGCGTTCGCAAAGCCCGCCACAGGAGCGCCTGATCGACCGTTGGTGGCTCGACGACGCGCCGCCCGGAAGCGCGACCGTCGCGCGTCCGGAGGACGCACCGAATGCCGGACGCGATGGGATCGACCAACCGTCCGACGAGATCGAGCAACCGCGCGACGGGATCGAGCAACCGCGCGACGGGATCGAGCAACCGCGCGACGGGATCGACCAACCGTCCGACGGGACCGACCAACCGTCCGACGGGACCGAACAACCATCCGACGGGGCCGAACAACCGTCCAACGGGACCGAACAACCGTCCGACGGGGCCGATCGGCTGTCCGACAAGGCGGTTGCGGATGGTGGCGGGACCTCCGCGTTCGAGCGGGCACTTCAGTCCGCAAGCGCCGCGCAGCGTGACGCCGGCATGGAGACGGAACAGCCGGAGACCGTGCCGCTGGAGCTGGTGGTTCCCTGGTGGGTCTTTCCTCTGGTGTCGCTCCCGACCTTCGCCGTGCTCGCGTGGTTCGGGCTCAAGGTGCGCCCGCGGCTCTACACGCGCGCCGAACTCGTGTCGGCGGCGACGCGCATGATCCTCGCGCTTGGCCTCCTGAACTTCGGATTCGAATGCGCGATGCTGCTTGCGAATCCGGGAGCGCCGATCCTTCCGCTCTTCTCGATCTTCTTCTGGCATCTCACGGCGTCGCTCTTCCTGCCTTGGAACTGGCGCGAGTCGCTCAAGCCGATTGCACCGCTCCTCGCGTGCTGGCTGCTGCTGCGGCTCGGGCTCGCGACGAGCAGCGGTGAATGGCTCGGGTTCATCGGCTCGCTCGTCGGCGCGCCGTTCCTGTTCGCGCCGGCGCTGTTCCTCTGCTACGCGCGGCTGCGCTGGCATCAGCGGCGGTTCAAGTCGGGCTTCGTCGGGCGCCGGTTCCTCGAGATGCGCCGCGAGTTCATCCAGGCGCGCGCCGTGCACGAGTCGCTCTTCCCGAAGCCCGAGGATCACGGCTGGCTGCGCTTCGACTTCGGCTACCGCCCGGCCGCCGACATCGGCGGAGACTTCATCCACACCTGGATGGACGACAACGACCGCTTCCATCTCGCGCTCATCGATGTCACGGGACACGGCCTTGCGAGCGCGATGACCGTCGCGCGCATCCACGGCGAGATCGAGCGTCTGCGCGACGAGCATCCCGACGACGGACCCGCGCGGATGCTGGCGCGGCTGAATCGCTACTTCCAGCGCCTGCTGTCGCGCTACCGGCTGTTCGCGACGGCGGTGCTCATCACGATCGATCCGCGTACGGGCGAGATGCGCTACGCAAGCGCGGGCCATCCGCCTGTCTTCATCCGATCGCGCAACGGCGCGCGCGAACTGGAGTCGACGACCTTCCTTCTCGGAGCCGTGGACAACGCCACCTTCGGCGAGGAAGAGGTCTCGATCTACCTCGAGGAGGGCGACCGCGTCATCCTCTTCACCGACGGCGCCTACGACGCGAAGAGCCCCCGCGGCGAGCGTTTCGGACTCGACCGTCTCCGGGAGATCCTGCGGCGCCCGGCCGCGCCCGCGAGCTGGACGCACTTCCTCATGAATCTCGTCGAGACCTTCGAGGCAGGCATGCCCGAGGACGATCTCCTCGTCGCGGAGGTTTCGTTCCGCAGCCGGAAGTCGGTTTCGTCGAGCGTCACGGGCGATGATCTTCCCGTGCCGCGCTCGAACCTCGCAGGAGCGCACGGTTGAACGAATCACGGATCCGGACGCTGCTCGGCCGCGCGGTGCGCCTCGCGGCGCGCGGGCATGGCGGCGCGGAGCCGAATCCGATGGTCGGGTGCGTGATCGTCGATGCACACGGGGAAGTCGTCGCCGAGGGATTCCATCGCCGCTGCGGCGGACCGCATGCCGAGGTGGATGCGCTCGCCGCAGCAGGCGAACGCGCGCGCGGCGGGACCGCGATCGTGACGCTGGAGCCGTGCGCGCATCGCGGCCGGACCGGACCGTGCACCGACGCGCTCCGCGCGGCCGGCGTCGCGCGCGTCCTGTACGCCGTGGCGGATCCCAATCCGCTCGCGGCCGGCGGTGGCGCGCAGCTCTCCGCCTCTGGAATCCAGGCGGAGCTCTTTCCGCATGACGGCGCGCGCGAGCTCGCGCTCCCGTTCGTCAAGCGCGTCCAGACCGGCCTGCCGTGGATCAGCGCGAAGTGGGCGCAGTCGATCGACGGCGCGATCGCGCTTGCCAATGGCGACAGCAAGTGGCTCTCCTGCGCACGCAGCCGCCACATGGTGCACCGCGAGCGCGGGCGCGTCGACGCGATCCTCACGGGAATCGGAACGGTCATCGCCGACGATCCGCAGCTCACCGCACGCGGCGTGCGCGTGCATCGCCAGGCGATGCGGGTCGTGTTCGATCCCGCGCTGCGGACGCCGCCGGAGGCGAGGATCTGCGACGCAAGCGCACCGACCGTGATCCTCGCGAGCGAGTCGCTCGACGCAGCCGCGACGCAGCGCGCGAACCAGCTCGTCGCCCGCGGCGTGCGCATCCTGCGGCTTGGCGCGGGCGACACCATGCGCGCACCGCTCGCGGCACTTGCGAAGGAGGGCGTCGCGCGCGTGCTCGTCGAGGCCGGCGGCGGAGTCGTTGGCCGACTGCTGCGCGAGGAGATCCTCGACGAAGCGTGGGTGTTCATCGTGCCGTTCGTGATCGGCGACGACCTCGCGCGACGGAGCGTGCGGGGACTCACGCCAGCCGTGCTGGCCGCGGTGGCGCGCGCTCGGTTGATGTCGGTGCGGCAACGCGGCACCGACGCGCTTCTCCACTACCGCTGGACGAGATAGCCGGCGTCGCGTCGACTTGCGCCACGCAGGCGCGAGCGGGCTCAGCGAGCCGCGCGCTCGGCGGCGAAGCCGAGTTCCTTGCGCGAGAGCGGCAGATCGATGGCGCCGTGGATGCGCAGCACGCCGTCGCCGTTCTCGAGCGCGAAACCGCCGTTGACGCCGGACGCGACGCGCACGGTGTCGAGCGCCTCGCCGGCGAACCCGCGGAGCGTGATGGTCGCGACCGCGCGGTCCGCGGGGAATGGAGCGATCTGCACGCTGCCCGCCCGCGTCTCGGTGAGCGCGGCGAGGAGGCGGGCGAGCGCCCCGCTGTCGACGGATCCCTTCGACTCGGCGGCGTCGGCCTCGCTCGCGGTCGCGGTCCAGCGGTCGGTCTCGCGACGCAGCACGAGCCGGCTCGTGCCCTGCGCGACCTCGATGGCGCCGATGTCCGCCGCACGAACCCCCGTTGCGAGCGTGTCGATCAAGCGGTCGGCGCGCGGCGCGATGCCTGCGAGAACCGCGGCGGGAATGCGCACGACGGTGCTCGTTCCGTCGAGGAGGCCAAAGCGATCCTGCGCGCCGATCGAGACAGGGTCGCCGACACGAAGCCGGATCTCCCGCGTCCCGCTTCGGACGACGAGCGACGCAGCCGGGGGCTCGAGCCCGTAGACCGCGAGTTCGACCGGGTTGTCGACGATGAAGCCATCGCTGCGGGCGCGACGGATCGCGTCGAAGAGTTCCTCGCACTGCTGTCGATCCGCGCGCGTGCGGATCGGGCCGTCGATGCGGTAGCTGCGGCCGCTGCGCGCGATCGCGGTGGTCGACCCGCCCGCGGTCAACTCGACGCGGTCGATCTCGCCGACATCGATGAAGAGGTCGCGCCGGCGGAACTCACGCGGGTCGCGCTCGAGCGCAAACTCGTGCAGCGTGCCATCGATGACCTCGTATCGCGGCCGCGCGGTCGCGGGCTCAGCGACGCGCGCGTACGCGCGCCCTGCGAGGCTGCGCCGTCCGAGTTCAACCACCACGCGTCGCGGCGGAGCGCCCTCGGGGGCGTCCTCCACCAGCTCGATGCGCCCCTGCGGCGGCGAAAGGCCGGCCGCTGACAGCGCCGCCGAATCGCCTTGGGCGAAGTCCACCGAACGCACGCTCTCCGCCTTCATCACCCGCGCCGCGAACTGCCGCACCGACCAGCCGTCGACGGCATGCTCGACCGGCGAGGTCTGCCACCAGGAGCCGCCACGGCGCACGAAGCGGTACCGGAGTCCGTCGCGATCGATCGTTGCCTCGGCGAGTTGCTCTGGATCGAACGCCTCGCGCGCGACGAGCGGCTGCCGCGCGTTCGTCGCGACCTCCTCGACCGAGCCGAGCCGATGGGCCGCGATCGCGGCGCCCAGCGCGACAAGCGCGACGAGCGGTGTCCGCAGGAGCCTCATGCGCGCCTCCTGCGCCCTGCAAGCACGACGGCTCCCGCGACGATGGGGCCAAGGACGAGCGCCCCGCCGTAGCCGAACACCCATCCGCGGCGCGGTCCGTCCGCAAGCGCCTCGATGCGGGGAACCTCGCGCCCGCTGATGCCGCCATCGAGCAGATCCTTGCGGTCCGCCAGCCATGCGACGGTGGCAAGAAGCAGTTCGCGGTTGCCTGGGTTGACGAGCGCGGTGCGCCCGCCGCCAAGGCTGTCGGAGAGATCGGCGAGGCTCGACAGCAGCCAGCCTCCGCTGGCGACGACCGCCACGCGCTGCGTGCCGGCGGGGCCGCTTCGCTCCGCGAGGACGCACACGGGCAGCGCCTCCTTCAGGCGCTTGGACTCGGGCACCTCGCGGACGCGTCGCCATCGCCGCGCCAGTCGTCTGCGATCCAGCGTTCGCGTCCCGGCTCGATCTCGACCGCGACCG
>CAIXEV010000649.1 GCA_903918555.1 uncultured bacterium
AAGCAGTGGAATTCCCAAGCCGTGGAATTCGTAAGCCGTGGAATTCGGAAGCCGTGGCGGCGATCGCCGCCGGGAGCCATCAGCGATTGGATTCGAACCGCGACATGAACGATGGCCGTTCGCGTGAACGGCCGAACGAGCGGGCGCTTCGCGCCGAGCAGTACCTCGCGCCCGAGACGCTCGGTCAGCTCGCGTCGTTCGAGCTTCGCGCGCGCATGATCGTCGAGGGCGTGATGAGCGGCATGCACCGCTCGCCGTACCAGAGCCTCGCGGTCGAGTTCGCCGAGCACCGCCAGTACGCGCCCGGCGACAGCATCCGCCAGATCGACTGGAAGGTGTTCGCGCGCACCGACAAGATGTATGTGAAGCGCTATGTGCAGGAGACGAACCTCGATGTGATGGTGCTCGTCGACCGCTCGAGCTCGATGCGCTTCGGCACGCTGCCCGTGAAGAAGGGCTGGGGCGGCACCGACGCGAGCCGCGCGCGCGGGCTGTGGACGAAGTTCGACCACGCGACGGCGACCGCGGCCGCGCTTGCGTATCTCTGCCTGCATCAAGGCGATCGCGTGGGCCTCGCGCTCTTCGACGAGGAGCTGCGTTCGCAGGTCAAGCGCTCGAGCCAGCGCGACCAGTGGCGCGCGATCGTCGGCGCGCTGAGCGGCGAGCCCGTCAAGGGACGCGCGCAGATCGGGCGTTCGGTCGACCAGATGGTCGCGCGCGTCCAGAACCGCGCGCTGTTCGTCATCGTCTCCGACTTCCTGATGCCGCTCGACGAGCTGCGCGGCGCGATGGCGCGTCTGTCGCACCGCGGACACGACGCGATGCTCGTCCAGACTCTCGACCGCCAGGAGCTGCGCTTCGAGATCGACACGCCCGCGCTCTTCGAGGGCCTCGAGGGCGAGGCCGGCGTCGAGGCCGATCCGCGCGCGGTGCGCTCGGCGTATCTCGAGCTCCTGCGCGCGCATGTCGACGGCGTCGACCGCATCGCGCGTGGCTTCGGCGCGGACGCGCTGGTGTGCGACACGCACGAGGCGGTCGGGCCCGTGCTCGCGGCGCTCCTCGACCGCCGCATGAGCTTCGCCGGGAGGCGTGGCGGATGAACTTCCTCCACCCCGGCATCGCGCTCGCCGCCGTCGGAGCGATCGCGCTTCCGATCATCATCCATCTGCTGTTTCGCCGTCGCCGCATTCCGGTCGACTGGGCAGCGATGGAGCTGCTGCGCGAGGCGGTCAAGCGCACGAGCCGCCGGCTGAGGTTCGAGCAGTGGCTGGTGCTCGCGCTGCGCGCGCTCGCGGTGCTGTGCGTGGGACTCGGGCTCGCGGTGCCGTTCCTCGGCAAGGACAGCGTGCTCGGTGATCGCGCGCGCACCTGGATGCTTGTCGTCGACGATGGCACGACGAGCGCGCTTCGCATCGGCGCCGAGACGGAGCTTGGTCGCGTGCGCGCGGAGGCGTCGAAGCTGATCGCCGCGCGCGGACCGCGCGACCGCGTTGGAATCGTGCTTGCGTCGACGCCGCCGCGGCTGCTTCTCGCGCCGACGGGCGACGCGGCGCAGATCGAGCGCGAGCTGCTGGCGATCCCGCCGAGCGAGTCGCCGAGCGACCTGCGTGGCGCGCTGCAGCTTGCGCGCGACACGGTTTCGGCGGAGGCTGCGTCGTCGTCGGGCGCGGCGGACGCGCGGATCCTGATCGCAAGCGCGTTCCGCGCGGGTTCGCTCGGTGCGGCCGCCGCGGTGACCGCCGAGACCGCGCCTGCGAACGATGCGCCGGCGCCCGACGGAAGCGGATCGAAGATCGAGATCGTGGCGCTGCCGCCCGCGCGCGACGCGCCGATCGATGTGCATGTCGCGGCGGTCGAGGCCCGCCCGTCGCCGGTCGGCGGCACGGTTGCCGTGCGCGTCGAGCTGCTGCGGCAAGGCGCTTCGCTCGACGCAGGCCGCAGCGAGGTGCGCGTGACGGGCGACGGCTTCGCGTCGGTGCAGCCGCGCGTCGTGAACTGGGAGCGCGGCCAGTCCGAGGCGACCGTCGAGTTCCAGCTTGCGCCGCAGGCCGCTGGCGTCGCCGGGGCGCGCCGCGCCGCGATCGAGGTGCGGCTTGACGACGACGCGCTGGGCCCCGGCAACGCTGCGTGGACGGTGGTCGATGTCCGCAGCGAGGTGGAGGTCGGCGTCATCGGTCGGCGCGGCGCGCTCGATGCGTCCGATCTCGATCGGATTCCTGCGTCGCTTTGGGTCTCTCGCGCGCTTTCGCCGGCGGTTGGTTCAGGCATGCGCCTGCGCGACATCGATCCGGCTGCGTGCGATGCGCGTGCGCTGCTTGGGCTCGATGCGGTGGTGGTTGCGCGCCCTGATCTCCTGTCGCAGGCCGCCGCCGATGCGCTTGGCGCGTTCGTGCGCGGCGGAGGCGTCGCGGTGGTGCTTCCGGCGGGCGAGTCGCGCGTGCAGTCGTGGGGCACGATGCTCCTGCCGCAGCTTGGCGTCACGCTTCGCGTGGGAGCGGACGCCGTCGATTCCGCGCCGCCGCGGCTGCTCGCGGAGGAACAGCCGCCGAGCCGGATCCTCGCGTCGATCCAGCCTGAGGTGGCCGCGCTCGTCGCTCCAGTGACCGTGAGCCGTTCGGTTGCGATCGAAGGCGCGGCGGCCGGCGAGGTGGTGCTGGCGTTCGCGGATGGAAGTCCGTTCGTCGTCGCCCAGTCGACCGTCGCGATCGACGGTGAAGGCGACGCCGGCGGCGGCTCGGGCGGACTTGTGGTGCTGTTCGCGGCGGCGCCCGAGCTGACTTGGTCGAATCTTCCCGTCAAGCCGATGATGGTGCCGCTCTTCCAGGAGACGGTGCGCACGGCGCTCCAGATGGCGGCGGTGCGCGATGAGATCGCGGTCGGGTCGCGCGTGCGCGGGAAGCCCGGTTCGCGTCTGCGTGCAGGCGATGGTTCCGTCGTGGTGGTCGAGGAGGATGGTGCATCGGTCGAGCCGATTCGCGCGGCGGGCGTGCTGCGTGGCGACGGCGGCTCGGTGCTCGTCGCGAACCAGCCCGCGTCGAGCCTTGCGCTGACGCCGCTCGGCGACGATGCGGTGCGGGCGGCGTTCCGCGGAAGCGGAGCGGTTCGCATCGCGGCGGTCCCGGGTTCGAGCGAGGCCGCGGCGGCCGAGGCGGCGCTTGCGAAGGAAGCGCGTTCGGGCGCGAACCGGGGCGCGCGCATCGCGTTTGCGCTGCTGGTCCTTGCGCTTGCCGCGCTGCTCTTCGAGGGATTCCTCAGCCGCTTCTTCTCGCACGCGTCGCTCGAGCGCGCCGGCCGGTCGGTCGGAATCGTGGCGACGGTCGGACGCGTGCGTCCGCGCGGCGGCGCGCTGGCGAAGCCTGCGGACGACGAGCGCGTGCCGGTCGGAGGTGGGCGATGAATCCGCAGCCGACCTCGCAGTCGCCGGTTCTTCGCGCGGCGATCGAATGGCTGCTCGGCGAGCGCGTCCCCGACGATGCGCAGGCGATGGTCTTCGTCTTCGAGCGGCCCGTCGCGACCTGGGTGTGGTTCCTCATCGTGGTCGGCGCGTGCCTGATCGGTTGGTGGAGCTACCGGCGTCTGGCGTCGGGCACATCGTCGGCATCGCGCGTCGCGCGCGGTGGGCTCGCCGTGCTGCGCGCGTCGGTGATCGTGCTGCTCGCGGTGCTGATCGCGGGTCCGTCGGTGCGGTTCGAGCGGACGCGCGTCGAGCGCGACAGGCTCATCGTGCTCGTTGACCGCAGCCAGTCGCTGTTGATCGAGGATGCGCCCGGCGGCAGGTCGCGTGCGCAGCAGCTCGTGGGGCTGCTCGAGGCGGGCGAGCCGGCGCTTGCGGCGATCGCGCGCGACAAGGACATCGACTTCGTCGGATTCGCGGGCGGCATCTTCTCGCTGTCGCGCGAGGGCGCGGAGTCGACGGGCGGCGCGCGGGTGCTGCCGGAGCTTGGCGAGGCGAGCGGCGACCGCACCGATCTCGATGGCGCGATTCGCCAAGGTCTGGCGCGCGCGGCGGGCCGGCCCGTGAGCGGCGTGCTTGTCATCTCGGACGGTCGGTCGATCGTTCCCGTCGCGGCCGAGACGATTCGTCGTCTCGAGCGCGATTCGATCAAGGTGTTCACCGTCGCGCTCGGAGCGAAGGATCGCGTCGGCGATGCGGCGATCGTGTCGGCGACGGCGCCGGCGCGCGCCTTCGTGCGCGACCGCGTGCCGGTCGAGGTTCGCGTCGACCGAGGCGGAATCGAAGGCCCGCTGTCGGTTCGGCTCGTCGATGCGGCGACGGGTGCGGAGATCGAGTCGAAGCCCGTCGAGGACACGGGACCGGGCGAGTCCGTCGTGATGCTCGACCTCGTGAGCGAATCGGCCGGACCGCGCACGGTGCGTGCCGAGCTGGTCGCGGAGCGTGCGGATCTCGTTCGCGAGAACAACACGCGCTCGGTGACGCTCGAGCTTGTCGATAGGCCGATCCGGCTGCTCTACATCGAGGGAACCTCGCGGTGGGAGTACCGCTACCTGAAGAACCTGCTGCTGCGCGAGCGCGATGTCGAGAGCTCGATCATGCTGCTCTCGGCGGACCGCGACTTCGCGCAGGAAGGCAACCTGCCGATCGCGCGCATCCCGCGCACGAAGGAGGAGTTCGGGCGCTACGACCTCTTCATCATCGGCGATGTGCCGAGCGGGTACTTCTCGCCGGAGCAGCTCGCGATCGTTCGCGCCGAGGTCAGCGAGCGCGGCGCGGGACTCCTGTGGATCGGCGGCGATCGCTCGACCCCCGCGTCGTGGGAAGGCACCGTGCTCGCCGACCTGATGCCGTTCCGTCCGCCGCTCGCGCTTGAGGCGCGTGCGGGTGGAAGCTTCATGAATCCGACCGAGACCGCGGATCGCCTCGGCGTCCTCAGGCTCTCCGACGAGCCGCCGGGCTGGCCGGCTGCGCTGACCGACCGCACGCTCTCGTGGCCGCAGCTGCGATTCGTGCAGCTCGTGCCGCGCGCGCGGCTCAAGCCGACGACCGAGACGCTTGCGGAGGTGACGGGTGTCGGCGCGACGGCGCAGGAGCCGAGCGCGGCGGTCATGCGCATGCGATTCGGCGCCGGCGAGGTCGTCTATGTCGCGACCGACGAGATCTGGCGCTGGCGATACGGTCAGGGCGAGCGTTTCCCGGAGCGCTTCTGGGTGCCGCTTGTCCGCCTGCTCGCGCGCGAGGCGCTTGCGAACGACGATGCGCGCGCGGTGCTGACGGTGTCGCCCGCGCGGGTGGCGCCGGGCGAGTCGGTGCTCGTGTCGGTGCGGTTCCGCGACGAGGAGACGGCGGCGGTGGCGCCGACGGCGGTTCCCGTCGAGATCCGTGATTCGAACGGCGCGCCGGTGGCGCGCATCGAGCTTTCGCGCGAGGGCGGCGAGGCGAGCGCGATCTTCCCCGCGGAGCGGCTCGGGTCGTTCCGCGCGGTGGCGAGCGATCCTGCGTTTGGCTCGAGCGAGGCGACATTCGATGTGGTGCGGGCCGACGACGAGATGCGGCGAGGCGATGCAGACCACGAGGCGCTTGCGGCGATCGCGGAGCGTTCCGGCGGACGCACGCTCGACGCCGATGGGCTCCGTGAGCTTCCGTCGCTCTTGCCGCTGCGGGCGCGGGAGATCGACGAGAGCGTGCTTCGTTCGATCTGGGACACGCCGGCTGCGTTTGCGCTGCTGCTCGTGCTGCTCGCGGTCGAATGGACCGGGAGGAGGTTGCTGAGGCTGGTGTGACGCACCTGGCCGATGCCGAGGAATCAATGACCGTGGATCACGATCCAACTTCAGGTGTTTCCAACGCGCGCAGCGAGGCCGTGAAGGCCGTCGAGCGCGTGGCGGTTCGTGCGCGCATGATGCGAATCGCGGCGGCGTGCGCGGCGCTTGCGATGCTCGTGATCCTGTCCGTGTCGGCGACCGCCGCGGTCGATGCGCTGATTCGCTTCCCGTCGATCCTCCGCGGGATCTTCCTTTGCGTGATCGTCGGCCTGGTCGCGGTCGACCTGCGCAAGTTCGTCATTCCGTCGCTCCGCTTCAGGCCGCGTCCGATCGAGATCGCGCAGCGGATCGAGCGGCAGCGGCCGGAGCTTGCAGGGCATCTCGCGGCTGCGGTCGACTTCGAGCTGACGGGCGTGTCGCGGACGAACGAACTCGCGGCTTTCGCAGTGCGCAACCTCGAGGAGCGCGCGAAGGGCATGGACTTTGGCAGCGTCCTGAAGCTGCGCCCGACCGTGCTCCGCGTGTCCGGGGCCGTGGCGTGCGTCGCGCTTGCGATCGGGTTCGCCGCGGTGGAGCCTGTGTACGCGTCGATCGCGGTGAAGCGCGTGCTGCTGCCGTGGAGCGACGCCGCGTGGCCGGCCCGCACCGCGGTCGAGAGCCTGATGGTCGATCGCACCGTCGCGCCGAAGGGCACGCCGGTCGAACTGCGCGCACGGCTTTCGAAGGGCGACGAGGCGTCTGAACGCGTGTTCGCGCGATACCGGAGCGTTCGCGACGGTGCCGGCGGCGGCGAGGCGTCGGCGTGGACCGAGGTCGCGTTGTCACGGCAGCCCGACGGCGCGTTCTCGAGGCTCGTCGATGGAGAGGGCGACCGACTCGAGTTCGTGTTCCTGACGCGCGACTCGGAGACGCAGGTCGGATCGATGCGACTTGTCGAGCCGCCGGCGATCACGGCCGCGACGCTCGTCGCCGAGCCTCCTGCGTACGCGCAGCGCGTGATGGGCGCGAGGACCGAGGACCTCGGAAGCGGCGCCGATGCGCGCGCGACGCCGCGCGATCCGCTGCTTGATGGAAGTCGCGTGCGGCTTGAGCTGAAGCTCTCGCGCGCGATTCCGTTCGACGCGGCGAACCCGACGGTGTGGATGATCGGCGAGGCGACGCTGGGTGCGCAGGACGGGGTGGTGCAGGAGGGGGTGGTGCAGGACGGGGTGGTGCAGGACGGGGTGGTGCAGGATGGGGTGGCGCAGGATGGGGTCTTGCGGGAAGGGGCGACGGCGTCGTCGGCAAGTGCGGACGGGGGAGCGGCCGCGGCTTCGGCTGTGCAGGCGGCGAAGGGCGTCGGTCCTGCGCGGAAGCCTGTCACGCCGACGATCGATCCGGCGGATCCGGCGCGTTGGGTGATCGAGTTCACGGCACGGGGCCCGACGCGCATCGAGGCGCAGCTGGTCGATGCCGACGGCATTCGCCAGCGGGAACCGAGCGTGTTTGCGTTCGACACCGTGGCGGATCGCGCGCCGACCGCCGCGATCATCGATCCCGCGCAGGACGAGTCCGTGGTTGCCGATGCGCGCGTGCCGATGCGTGCGGAGCAGCGCGATGACCTTGAGCTGCGTTCCGCGGGCATCGAGATCGCGACGCGGCTTGGCAAGGCGGAGACGGACAGCCTCGTGTTTGAGGAGCGAGCGGAGATCGCCGGGCCACAGCCCGCGGCGAGCATCGAGAGGGTCCTGGAGATCGCCAAGCTGCAGCTTGCCGCCGGCGATTCGGTCGTGCTGCGGGCGTTTGCGGAGGACCATTTCGATGGCCTTGGTGCGTCGGAGAAGAGCCATGGCAGGACGCGGAGTGCGCCGCGCGTGATCCGCATCGTCGGCGAGGAGGAGTTCGAGAGGCAGATCCGCTCGTCCCTGTCGGGCGTTCGCAGGGACGCGATGCGCATCGACGAGCGTCAGGCGAAGGCGCGCGAGCAGGTCGAGAAGGATCCGAAGGACGCGACGCTCGAGCAGGGGCAGGCGGCGGTCACCGAGGGCGCGGCGCGGATTCGCGAGTCCGCCGAGCAGGTGCTCGAGCGGCTTGGGCGAAACGGTCGGGCGGAAGGATCGCTCGCAGACATCGCGCGTCAGGCGGAGGACATCGCGTCGGCGGCGGAGGCCCGAAGCGCCGAGGCGAGCGAGGCGCTTGAGCGCGCCCGGAAGGAAGCGAAGACGCCTGAGGAGCGCGAGCAACGGGCGGCGGATGCCAAGCAGGCTGCCGAACGGCAGGACGAGGTGCGTGCCGAGCTCGAGGATCTTGTCGGACTTCTCGATCGAGATGAGGATGCATGGGCGGCGCGTCGTCGGCTCGAGGGACTCACGAACCGCATCCGACAGCTCGCACGCGAGACGCAGCAGGCGGCGCAGCGCTCCAACGGCGAGTCGAGGGAGCAGATGTCCCCTGATGCGCGTGCGGAGATCGACGCGCTCGCCGAGCGGCAGGCGAGTGCTGCGGAGGAAGCGGAGAAGACGCTTTCCGAAATGAAGGAGCGCGCGAAGGCGCTCGAGGAGTCGGATGCCCAGCAGGCCCGCGCGCTCGATGCGGCGGCGAAGGCGGCGGAAGACGGACGGGTTCGGGAGGAGATGGAGCAGGCGTCGAAGGACAGCGCGCAGAACAAGCTCGAGCAGTCGAAGGCGGCGCAGGAGCGTGCGCTTGAGGCGCTGCAGAAGGCGGCGCAGGAGCTCGAGCAGGACCGCAAGGTTCGGGCGAAGGAGCTCGCGCGAATGCTCGAGGACCTCGTCGAGGCGATCAAGCGGCTCATCGCGGAGGCCGAGGGCCGCCGCGCGGAGCTGGCTGGCGTTCCAGGCGGCGCGGGCGAGCCCGAGTCGAGGCTTCGCGATCCAATCGCGGCTTTGTTCGGCGTGCTTTCGCAGAACACGCGCGGTGTTGCGGCGGACGCACGCGCCCGAAGCCGAGAGGCCGCGCGTCCCGCGCGCTCCCTCGATTCGGCAGCGACCAGCTTGGCTGCGGTTGCGGCCACGCTTCGGGCAAGGGACTTCGCGCGTGAGGACGCTGTTGCCGCGGCTGATGCGGCGCTCAAGCATCTCGACGAGGCGCTGAAGCTCGCCGAAGAGGCTTCGGATCGGGCGGAAGAGCGTGCGGCCGAGGAGAAGCGCGAGGAACTGCTGCAGAAGTACCGCGAGTTCCTCGAGCGCGAGGTGACTCTGCGCGATGCAGCGAAGAAGATCATCCCCGAGTCGGGCAAGGCGATCGGACGAAGAGAGCTGGTCGAGAGCCGACGCCTTGGATCGGCGCAGGAGGAACTTCGCGAAGCGGTCCGCCGGCTTCTGGACGCGGAGGAGGAAGTGAAGGGTTCCGATGCGCTGGCCGACATGCACGATGTCATCGATGAGTCGTTGTCCGATTCAAGGGCGAGTCTGAACGACGGCAAGCCTGGCGCCGCTGTCCCACCGGCGGATGACGCGATCGAGGCACTTGCCGCGATCGTCGGTGCACTTGATGAGAAGGACACGCCGAATGACGAGGACGCCTTTGCCGAGCAGCAGAACTCCGGATCGGATCAAGGTGCCGGTGGTCAAAGTCCATCGGGCGCCGTCCCCCCCGTTGCGGAAGTCAAGCTCCTCCGTTCGATGCAGGACTCGCTTGCACGCCGCACGCGCGCGCTTGATGAGGCGGCGTCATCGATGACACCGGTCGAGCGTGCGCAGCGACTCGGCGCGATCGCTGCTCGCCAGCAGCGCATACTTGAACTCGGCTCCAAGCTGGCCGAGAAGATTCGTGCGGGCGGATCCAATGCGAATGCCGGCTCCGGCGAAGCGCCGGGCGAGACAGACTCGGGACCATCCGACGGGCGCGATGGAAAGGAAGAACGGCGGCCATGAATACCCAGCGAACCACATCTGAGTCGCGGTGCGGACGGGCTTCGCTTTCATCCGGGGGCGAGTGCCGGATTGGAGCGGCACGGCTGCGCGTCTTGCTGCTCGCTCTGACTTTCACGAGCGGGTTTTCAGCGCTCTCCCTTGCACAGGACAAGCCAAAGACGGAACAGGTGCCACCTGTCCCTGGTCAACCCGTTCCGACTTCTCCTTCATCCTCCTCACCGCCGTTGGATCCGCCGAAGTCGCTCGATGATCTTCTCGGGGTACCGAGCCAGAAGGATCCATCGACCTCGAAGCCAAGCGAAGACGATGCCGCCGAGCGCGAGCAGGCGAAGCGACTCGAGCGTTCGCTCGAGGGCGCATCGCTTGATGATCTCGTCTCGCGAGCGGTAGACGGAATGAAGTCAGCTGCCGAGCGGCTAGGCGACGCCAAGGATTCCGGCCTCGGGACCCAGCGAATTCAGGAAGATGTGGTCA
>CAIXEV010000650.1 GCA_903918555.1 uncultured bacterium
CCACCTCGGCCGCCGAGAGCGGCTCAGCCAGCCTGCGCAGGAGCCCCCATGCATCCATCGCGTCGAAGCTCTCGTAGGCACGAAGCTGGACCGCGTTCAACTCCTCGGGAAGATCAGATTTCATTCGCACTCCGGTGGCTCTCGCGATCCGGCCGAGAAGGCGGCGGCGGCGCTGCGTCGGGAGTGTAGATTCGCGCCGAAGGCGCGGCGAGCGGCCGTCGTACGCCTGCACCCACGATGGACCGGGATCTCAGCCGATCGCGCGGAAGAGACGCACGAGCGCCGCGGGCGGGAGGTCGGGGGCGACGCGGCCTTGACCCGTGCACGCGGCCGCCGCCGCGAAACCCGAGCGCGCGGCGCCCTCCATCGTGCTTGGCCAGCCCGTGTCGGTCCACTCGCCGGCGAGGTAGAGGTTCGCGACGCCGCCCTTGAGGTCCCCCGCTTCCGCCGTCGTGCGCGGGCGGATCGCCTCGACGCCGGGCGTGCTCGCGAAGGTCGCATGCCGCTCGAGGACGGGCCGCGACCAGGCGAGCTCGCGCGAGAGTTCGTCGGCCGACACGCCGAGCGCCCACGCGGCGTCGGCGAGGACGCGGCGGGTCGTCTCTTCTTCCGAGAGGCCGTCCCACTCGTCGGCCGTGCTGACGACCGCTTCGAGGCGCTGCGCGAACGGCGCGCCCGCCGGCGGCTCGTGCGCGAAGAGCCAGTGCGTCGCGCGGCCCGAGAGCGAGAGGTTCGGCACCGACAGCACGGGGCGCTTGAACGCAAGGTGGACGCCGAGGATCGGCGAGAAGGTGAACTTCTCGAGGTTCGCGAGGCGCTTGTCGGCGGCGCGCAGCGTGGCCGAGCAGAGCCGCGCGAGGCGGTCGGGCGGCACGGCGGCGATCACGCGCTGCGCGTTCACGAGGCCATCGTCGCAGACGACGCCGGTCACGCGCTCGCCGTCGAACGCGAGCGCCTTGGCGCTCGTGCGGAGGCGGAGCGAACCGCCCGTCGAGGCGACGATCTCCTCGACGCGGTCGTAGAGCCGCCGCAGCGGCACGCGCGCGACGCCCACGGCGCCGGCGAAACGGTGGACGAGCATGCCTTCGTCGAACACCTTGAGCGCGTGCGCGGCCTCGCAGCGCGCGCTCGGCAGGTTGCACGCGGAGATGACGACGGGATCCCAGAAGAGCTCGACGACCCTCGGCGGCTGGCGGGTTTCCGCGAGAAACTCGCCGAACGCGCGGCCCGTCCAGCGCACGCGTCCCTTCGGCCCCATGCGCAGGATCGCGAGGAACGCCCGCGCGATCGCCCATTTCTCCGCGAGGGAGAAGAGCTTCATGCCGGCGAAACTCGGCGAGTAGTGGAGCGGCGCCGGAAGGACCGGCGCGATCGCGAGCCGGTCGAACGCCCCGCCGCCGCGGGCAAACCAGAGCGTCTCGTGCCACTCGATCTCGTCGAGCACGCCGAGGCGGTCGTAGAGCTCGAGCATGCTCGTGCAGCAGCCCATCACGACATGCTGGCAGTTGTCGAGCTCGACGCCGCTGCGCACATCGTCGAAGCTCGTGGCGCGGCCGCCGAGCTTGATGCGCGTCTCGACGAGCTCGACCCGCCAGCCCGCGTCGGCTGCGGCGACGGCGGCCGCGATGCCCGCGACGCCGCCGCCCACGATCGCGACGGTGCGCTGGACGCCCTCCTGAACTCCCTCGGCCACGCTCATCGCGCGGCTCCCGAGGAGAGCACGCCGAACCGCGCACAGAGCGCGATCCACGACTTCGTGAGCGTCGAGAGCCGCGCGCGCTCGCGCATCGCCTTCGCGGGGTCGCGCGCGATCACGCCGAGGATGCCGCGGTAGATCTCGCTCATCGCGACGATCGTCGGGCGCGCGTCGGGCGACACCATCGCGTCAAGCGCCGCGCTCTCCGCGAAGCACCGCCGCGCCCGGTCGCACTGCGCGCCGATGAAGCGCGCGGCGGCCTCGGGCTGCCGCCACGCGACAAGCGACGCTGCGTCGAGACCATGCGCCGCGAGTTCGTCGGCGGGCAGGTAGCAGCGGCCGCGCGCGAGATCCTCGCGGACATCGCGGAGGATGTTCGTGAGCTGGAACGCGATCCCGCGCTTGGTCGAGAGTTCGCGCGCGCGCGCGGCGTCGGCGCCGTCGCGCACGCCCCAGATGTCGAGGCAGATCCGCCCGACGGTCGACGCCACCCGATCGCAGTAGAGCTCGGTCTCGGCGAAGGTCGCGTAGACGCGCGGCTCGAGATCCATGCGCTGGCCTTCGAGCGCTCCCTCGAAATCCGCGGCCGGAAGCGCGTATCGCCGCGAGATCGCAGCAAGCGCCACGAGCACGGGAGCGTCGTCGCGCGCCTCGCCCGCGAGCGCGAGCCGCGTGCCGGCGGCAAGCTCGTCGAGCCGCGCGCGGCGCGCATCGGCCGAGGCGCCTTCCTCGTCGGCGATGTCGTCGGCGATGCGCATCCAGGCGTACACCGCGTAGAGCGCCTCGCGCTTCGGCGACGGCAGGAGACGAAGGCCGTGGTAGAAGTTTCGCGCCTGGGTGCGGGTGATCTCCGCACACGCCTCGAGCGCGGCGTCGATCCGAGCGTCGCTCATGGCCCGTGCTCCGCGGGGGCGGGGTCGACCGCGGGGGCGGGGTCCAGCACAGCAGTCTCCAGCGCCGCAGGCATCCCATACCCCAGGAACCTCGCGGCATCCGGGTCCGGCTCGGGATCGACGATCCATGCGCTCGGCAGCGGCAGCTTCGGCAATCGCCAGCCAAAGCGCGCGCTTGCCGACGCCCGCAGCACGAGCGACGCCTTGCGCACCTTCGAAAGCCTCGGCCGGTCGAGCACCGTCTCGCAGTTCCAGCGCTCGATCTCGCGGAGCACCGTGCGTCCGCCGGCGGCGAACAGCCAGATCAACGGCTGCGACACCGGCGAAAGGCTCGGTACGAGCGGCTCGCCCGCTTCCCAGAGGTCCCAGGTCTTCGCGACGAGGCGCCGCACGAGCCGGCGCGAATCGCCGAAGAAGGCCGCGTCGCAGGAGTAGCCCTGCGCGATCGTGCGGTCGAGCCGCGACTCGAAGTCGGCGATCTCGTGCATGTCGGCGGGCACATAGATGCGCCTGCGCTCGACCCAGTCGCGCTTGATGTCCTGCCAGTGGTTCGTGAGCTGGAGCGCGGTGCAGGTCGCGTCGCTCGCCGCGAGCTGCGCGTCGTCGCAGCGCTCGCCAAGCGTGGCGAGCACGAGCCTGCCCACGGGATTCGCGCTCAGGCGGCAGTAGTCGAGCGCTTCGTCCCAGGTCGCGTAGCGGGTCTTCACCTGGTCGAGCTCGAACGCAGCGATGAGATCGCGGAAGAGCCCGAGGTCGAGCCCGCGGCGCTCGACGGTGGGCCGAAGCGCGACATAGACCGGATGCACCGCCTCGCCCGCGGCCATGCGCTCGAGCTCGCGACGCCACCACGCGAGCAGCTCGGTCGCGCGCTCGGGCGAACCGGCCTCGTCGCCGAGGTCGTCGGCCCAGCGCGAGAAGGCGTAGATCGCCGCGAAGTCGTCGCGGCGATCCTCGGGCACCAGCGGGCTCAGGACGGAGAAGTTCTCGTACCGGCCGAGCGCCAGCTTCCGGCAGTACGCGCGGGCCTCGTCGAGCGACGCCGCGGCCGATTGCTCGGGCCCGTAACGGAGAATGTCGGAGACGAGGACAGACACGGAAACACCCTTGGGCGCGGCCGGCGGGCGGCGCAGGACGAAAAGGTACCGCGCCTCGGCCCTGCGGGGGGCGTATCATTGTCCCCTCATGAAGATCCTTCTCGCCAACCCCCGCGGATTCTGCGCCGGCGTCTACATGGCGATCGATGTCGTCGACCAGCTGCTCGACATCTGCGGGGGCGAGGCCAACTCCGAAGCCAACCTCGGGACGAGCCCGCAGAAGATCCCGCAGAAGATCTATGTCTACCACGAGATCGTCCACAACCGCCATGTGGTGCAGCGGTTCCGAGACCGCGGCGCGGTGTTCGTCGAGTCGATCGACGAGGTGCCCGAGGGCTCGATCGTGGTCTTCTCCGCGCACGGCGTCAGCCCGGCCGTCCGCGCAGCGGCGCGCGCGAAGCACCTCACCTCGATCGACGCCACCTGCCCGCTCGTGATGAAGGTCCACGCCGAGGCGATCCGCTACGCCAAGCGCGGCTGGCAGATCCTGCTCGTCGGCCACGAAGACCACCAGGAGGTCATCGGCACGCGCGGCGAGGCGCCGGACGCGATCCAGGTGGTCGAGAGCCCCGCGGACATCCCGAACCTGGTGATCCACGACGCGGAGAAGCTCGTCTACCTCACGCAGACGACGCTTTCGCTCGATGATGCGAATGTGATCATCAAGGCGCTCAAGCAGGCGTTTCCGAAGATCAACGAACCGCCGTCGAGCGACATCTGCTACGCGACCACCAACCGCCAGACCGCCGTGCGCGCCATCGCGCCCGAGGCGGACTTCGTGCTCGTCGTCGGCAGCAAGAACAGCTCGAACTCGGTGCGCCTCACCGAGATCTCGCAGAACGACGGCACGCCGTCGCGGCTCGTCGACGACGCGAGCGAGCTCGACCCCGCGTGGTTCGAGGGCGCGAACACCGTCCTCGTCACCTCGGGCGCGAGCGTGCCCGAGGACCTCGTCCACGGCGTGATCGAGGCGCTCATCACCCGCTTCGGCGGCGAGGTCGAGCAGCGCGATGTCCACGACGAGCGCGTCGAGTTCGGCCTGCCGTCGACGCTGAAGGACCTCATGAGGAAGCGCGGCATCGACCCTGAGACGCGCCGGATCCGCATCGACCGCGAGGCCGACACCACGGCGTGGCTCGAGCGCAAGCACATTCCGACGCGCACGGTGCAGGTCTCGATCCGGGAGAGCGAATCGTGAGCGAGATCCCGCGCGGCGACGCGAACGCGAACACTTCCGACCGCACCTCGCTCTTCGAGTTCGACCTCGACTCGCTCGGCCAAGAGGTGACGGCGATGGGCCTCCCCCGCCGCACCGCGGGGCA
This sequence comes from uncultured bacterium, assembly GCA_903918555.1. Taxonomy (GTDB): domain Bacteria; phylum Planctomycetota; class Phycisphaerae; order Phycisphaerales; family SM1A02; genus QWPT01. The sequence goes on from CAIXEV010000650.1 coordinate 5,006, forward strand.
GCTCCTCAAGTGGATCTACGAGAAGGGCGTCACCGATTTCGAGAAGATGACCGATCTCTCGAAGGACGCGCGCGCGCAGATCGCCGCGCGGTTCTGCACGCTTCAAGGCGCCGTCGTGCGCCACCAGGTCGCAAGCGACGACACGCAGAAGCTCTTGATCGAGTGGGCGGATCTCGGCGCGGAGGCCCCGCCGGAAGGCAGCGTCATGCGCCTCGCGGGCGGAGCAGGAACCGCCACCGAGCGGCAGACCGAGACCGTGCTGATCCCGACCGACGACCGCAAGACCGCGTGCGTGTCGAGCCAGGTCGGCTGCCCCGTCGGCTGCAAGTTCTGTGCGTCGGGGATCGGCGGCCTCGACGGCAACCTCACCGCGGGCCGCATCGTCGAGCAGGTCTGGCGGCTCGGGCGGCTCGAAGGCGTCGGCCGCGTGTCGAATGTCGTCTTCATGGGCATGGGCGAGCCGCTTGCGAACTTCAACAATGTGACGCAGGCGATCCGCATCATGAACGCCGAGTGGGGCCTCGGGATCGGCGCGCGCAAGATCACGGTGTCGACCGTGGGCCTGCCGCCTGCGATCCGCAAGCTCTGCGCGTTCGAGATTCCCGTGACGCTCGCGCTGTCGCTGCACGCGCCGTTCGACGAGCTGCGCCGCAAGATCATCCCGTGGGCCGAGTACTCGACGATCGACGAGCTGCTCGACGCGTGCCAGGAGTGGTTCGTGAAGACGGGCCGCGAGATCACGCTCGAGTACATCCTCTTGGGTGGCGTGAACGACCGCCGCGAGCACGCGGAAGAGCTCGCGCGCCTCGCGCGCTCGATGCGCGCGAATGTGAACCTCATCCGCTACAACGAGGTCGACGGCGTGCCGTTCGCACGCCCGACCTCGGGCGATGTGCACGCGTTCCAGGAAGTCCTGCGCGCGAAGCATGTGAATGTCCACATCCGCGCAAGCCGCGGCCGCGACATCGCGGCGGCGTGCGGGCAGCTGCGGCATGAGGCGCGTGTTTGAGCGACGATATTTGAGCGGTCGCCGCTGCGGCGGCTTCCTTTGGTGCTAGGTGGGCGTTTGAGCGGTCGCCGCTGCGGCGGCTCCCTTTGGTGCGGGGAAGCGTTTGAGCGGTCGCCGCGTGTTTGAGCGGTCGCCGCTGCGGCGGCTTCCTTTGGTGCTGCTGGCGGGACCGGCGCTGCGCGCCGCGCTGTCGACGCTTCGGATGGTTCTGCTAGCACTGCTTGCTTCGCAAGCATGTGGCACCCGC
>CAIXEV010000651.1 GCA_903918555.1 uncultured bacterium
GCGACTCGCGCGAGGTCTACCTCCCCGAGAAGGACTACTCGCCCGAGACCGCGCGCATCATCGACGAGGAGACGCGCCGCATCATCGACGAGGCCTACACGCACGCACAGCGCCTGCTCACCGACAACTGGGACAGGGTGGTCGCCGTTGCCGAGGCGCTTCTCAAGTACGAGACGCTTTCGCGCGACGATGTGGATCGCCTCATGCGCGGCGAGTCGATCGGCAAGCCGACCGTGGCAGACCTCCTTGCGGGCGAGGCTGCGAAGCCGAAGCCGATCACGCTTGGCGGAAAGCTGTCGGACGACACGAACGCGGGACCCGATCTCGGAAACGCGCTTCCAAGCCCGGCCTGACCGCCGCTGCGCCAGATCCCCTCTTGAAGCCGAGCCGCCTCAGGCGGTGCCGTTCGTCGTCGCTGCGTGCAGGTTGCTGAAGCAACGCGCCAGCTCGAGGCGGTTGGTCACGCCAAGCTTGCGGTAGATGCGCTTCGTGAGCGTGGCGATCGTGCCGGGCTGCAGCAAGAGTTCCTTCGCGGTCTCGCTGCGCGAGCGGCCGCGAACGACCGCCTGAGCGACCTGGCGCTCGCGCTGCGAGAGCCGCGCCATCGGATCGACCCGCTCGCCGCCGCGCGACGGCTCCCGATCGATCGTCCGCATCAGGACGACAGGCTGCGGGAGCACGGGCTCGGCGAGCGGCTGCAGCTGCATCTCGAAACGGTAGTTGCAACCGAAGTCGTCTGCCCCGCGCTCGCCCGAGTGACGCTCCTGCAGCATGCGGAGGAACGCCGTCAGTTCATCGAGTCGATGGCGCAGTTCCGACATCTCGTTCGGGGACAGCCGCAGCGGCATCACAAAGAAGGCGCGAGCGCGCGCCGCTTCCGTCGACAGCCCGAGCGGCAACTGGTTCCGCGCGAGCTTCTCCGCCGCCTCGCGGATGCGCACTCCGTACCGGTCCCACAGCGCGTCGTCTTCCTTGTCGTTGGCGCGAAGGACGATTCCGATGCGCTTGCAGGTGGCGCGGTAGGTCGGCATGGGGCGCTTCGTCCGCGCGGGCACGAGCTCGACGAGACGGTGTTCCTGCAGGATGTCGAGCTTGCGCTGCGCCACCGCGAACTCGAGATGAGTGACGCGCGCCACCTCGGCCGCAGATGTCGGCTTCCCGCGCCGCCTCAACAGCTCCCACGCAGCCATCGCGGCTTCGTCGAAGAGCGTCTCCATCGCGGACGCGTCGCGGATATCAACAAGTGATTCTTCCATCCAGCGGCCCTCCTCGACCAACGCTGCGCGCGACGATCACGGATTCCTCGCGCGACTTGCCGCTCGCTCTCTCAAAGTACAGGCTCCATCGTTCCCCGCGCCGAATCGCGCTCCGATTTGGGACAAAGCGCGGCCTTGTCCTCAGAGGTGGTACATGCGGGACTCGCCCCATTCAGGGGGTGTTTTCGTCGTCGGGTACAAGCCAGACAGAACCTAACCGCCCGGCGCCGCCGCATCGCCACCGCCACCCGCCGCGTCGCGCTCGCTCTCGAGCTTCTTGATCGCCCGCTTCTTGCGCACCTTCGATGCGGTCTCTCCAAGCAGGCTCTTCTCGCGCAGCAGATGGTGGTAGTGCTGCGCAAAGCGGTGCGCTTCGTCGCGAATCGCCTGGCAGAGCCGGAGCCCAAGATGCTCGCGGCCGAGGCGGATCGGCTCGTCGCTCGAGGTCGTGTAGATCAGCTCTTCCTTCTTCGCGAGCGAGATCACCCGCGGCGGCTGCACGCGAAGCTGCGCGAAGGCCTCGAGCGCAGCCCGCAGCTGGCCGACGCCGCCGTCGATCAGGATGAGATCCGGATAGAGCTCCTGCCCGTCGCCCGCGTCGCGGTAGCGGCGGCTCACCACCTCGCGCATGGCGCTGTAGTCGTCGTTGGTGACGGTCGTGATCCTGTAGCGGCGGTAGCCCTCCTTGAACGGCCGGCCGTCGATGAAGCAGACCTTCGACGCGACCGTCTCGCCGCCGCGCAGGTGCGCGATGTCGATCGCCTCCATGCAGCGGATCGGCTCCTCTGCGCCGAGCGCGCGCATCAGGCTGCGCAC
>CAIXEV010000652.1 GCA_903918555.1 uncultured bacterium
CGGCTCGCCGCCGCCGCGCTGCTTTCAGGCGTGACCGCGGCGGTGCTGCTTTCACCGCTCCTCGGCGATGTCCTCGCCACGCGCGGCGACTACACGCGCACCGACGCAGCGCAGCCGAACGTGTTCTCACGCGAAGGCTACGAGACGCTGACCGGCCTCGCGCTCTCGTGGAGCCGCTGGTTCCTCACGCCCGCGCCCGTGCTGACGGCGCTTCTCGCCGCAGGCGCGGCGATGGTGCTGCGCGGGCGCGGCGCCACGCACGCACGCCGCGTTCTGGCGCCCTTCGTCCTCGCGCTTCTTCTCGCGCTCGCGCTTCCCCCGCTCCTCGGCTCGTGGACCTACGCGCGCTTCACGCTCTTCGCGCTGCCGATCGGACTCGTCGCCGTCGCGATCGCGCTCGACGCGCTGCCCCCGCCGCGCGTGGAGCGCGGTCGTCGCCGTCCTTCTCGTCGCCGATGCGCTGCTGTCGCTTGGCTCCTACCGCGAGAAGCAGCCGATCCGCGGCGCCGTCGAGATCGTGGCGGACCTGCGACGGCCGACCGACGCGGTGGCGACGATCGGCCTGCCCGACAACGCGGTCGGTTTCTACGCGCGGCTCGCGGGCTTCGACGCGGCGAGCACCGGATTCCTCGGCAAGGACCTCGAGGCCGTGGCGGCGCGCGACAACCCGTTGTTCGTCGTCGTGCTCTATCCGGAACGGATGTCGCCCGACACCTTCGCCGCGCTCGACCGCGGCTTCGACCGCACCCATCGCCTCGACGGCTGGGCCGACTGGGGCCACGGCGATGTCGAGATCTGGCGCCGCGTCGGGCGCTGATCGGTCAGCCGAGCCGGGCCGCGATCGACTTGTCCGCGTTCGCGAAACGCATGCGCGCCATCGCGGCGTCGAGCCGTTCGCGCAGCGGGAAGTCGGCGCGGTGCTCGGCGAAGAACGACAGCACGGCGCGGCCCACATCGGCGGGCGTCCGCGTGCCGTCCGGGCAGAACACGTTGTAATCGGCCCACGAAAGCCGCAGTTCGTGCAAGGTCGACCCCTCGGGGGCGTCGATCGACGCGTGCCAGATCCACGCCTGCTCCGCCTCGCGCTCGGCGCCGAGCCGGATCGTTGGTTCTGATGCGTCTGCGTCCACGCGCAGAGGATACCATCGCGTCCCCGCGCCTTTCGCGCGTCGTCCCGCCATGCCGATTGGATTCTTCCTCGAGATCTTCCGACTGGGTCTGCGCAACCTGCGGCTTCACAAGCTGCGGTCGACGCTCACGAGCCTTGGCATCATCCTCGGCGTCGCGGCCGTGATCGTCGTCGTCGCGGTCGGCGAAGGCAACAAGATCAGCGCGCTGCGGGAAGTTGCCGCGCTCGGCGCCACCAACATCATCGTGCGCTCGTCGAAGCCGCCCGAGGCCTCGAACTCTGGCCAGGCGCGAACCTTCTTCGTCGCCTACGGCCTCCTCCGGCAGGATCTCCGCCGCATGCAGACCGCGCTGCCGGACGCCGTGTCGGTCGTGCCGCTCAAGGCCGTGGGCTCGGATGTCTCGTACGAGAACCAGCGCATCACGAGCCAGGTGTTCGGCACGACCCCCGACCTCCTCGAGGTCGCGCGGCTTCGGCTCGAGCCGCGCAGCCGCTACATCAGCGACGAGGATGTCGCCTCGCGCGCGCCCGTCTGCGTGATCGGCAGCGAGATCTCCAAGCAGTTCTTCCGCCTGCGCGATCCGATCGGCGCCACCATCAAGGTCGACAACACCGTCTTCCGCGTGATCGGCGTGCTCGAGCCCGTCGGTCTCGCCGGCGGCCGCGGTTCGGCGCTCGTCGGGCGCGATCTCAACAAGGACATCCACATCCCGATCACGACCGCGGAGTCGCAGTTCGGCGACAACATCATGCGGCGGCAATCCGGCTCGTTCAGCGGCGAGAACATCGAGCTGTCCGAGATCTATGTGGTGGCCCCCGAGACCGAATCGGTGGTGCCGCTCGCCGAGCGCGTGCGGCGCGTGATCGAGACGGGTCACCCGGGGCTCAGCGATGTCCAGATCATCGTGCCGTGGGAACTGCTCGAGAACGCCAAGCGCCAGCTCATGGTGTGGAACGTGATGCTCGTCGTGGTGGCGGCGATCTCGCTGCTCGTCGGCGGCATCGGCATCATGAACATCATGCTCGCGAGCGTGACCGAGCGAACGCGCGAGATCGGCATCCGCCGCGCGCTCGGCGCGACGCGGCGGCACATCGTGCTCCAGTTCCTCGTCGAGACGGGCGCGCTCAGCGCGCTCGGCGGCGTGATCGGCATCGGGCTCGGCGTCGGCATCTCGTGGGGCCTCAGGCCGCTCGTCGAGCTTCTCGTGCGGCTGCCGTTCCTCCAGGGCGCGTTCGATGGCCGCCTGACCCTCGAGCCGCAGGTGACGGTCTGGTCGATCGTGGTGAGCTTCGTGGTGGCGGCCGGCGTCGGACTCGTGTTCGGCATCTACCCCGCGATCGTCGCGAGCCGCAAGGACCCGATCGAAGCGCTGCGGCATGACTGATCGGGTGCCCGCAGGCTTTCGCCTGCGGAACCGATGATGTCAGCTTTCGACTCCGAAAGTCACGCGCACCAGGCGGGCCTTGGATTCACTCCAAGGCCCGACCGCCAGAGGGAGCCGCCGCAGCGGCGACCGCTACGACATCAGCGGCTCGAGCTCCTTGCCCTTGAACTCGACGGGGACTTCGACCGCGAAGGTCGCGCCGGACCCGGGCGCCGACGCCAGCGACACGCGCGCGCCGAGGCGTTCCGCGAGCTCGCGGCAGATCGCAAGCCCAAGTCCCGTGCCCTGGTGCGCGCGCGTGTGGCTCGCGTCGACCTGGCGGAACTTCTCGAAGATCGTGTCCTGCATGTCGGGCGGGATGCCCGGCCCTTGGTCGGTCACCTCGATGCGGACGCAGTCGACGCCCTGCTCGTTCACGATGCGGCGCGCGTGCACGGTGACGCGCGTCCCCTCGGGCGAGAACTTGATCGCGTTCGACACGAAGTTGTAGAGGATCTGCTGCAGCTTCCCGGGGTCGCTCTCGATGCCCGTCACCGCCTCCTCGACCTGCACCTGCACGGTGATGCTCTTCTGCATCGACTGCGGCCGCATGATCGCCGCGAGGCCCTCGCAGATGTCCCTGACGCTCGTCGGTCCGATCGTGACCTCGAGCCGGCCGGCCTCGATCTTCGCCATCTGCAGGAGCTCGTTGATCATCTCGAGCAGGTTGCGCCCCGACTGCAGGATGTTGCCGATGTAGCGCATGCGCTTCGGATCCGCGCCCGGATCGTTGCGCGCGATCTCGTCGAGAAGCTCCGCGAAGCCGATGATCGAGTTGAGCGGCGTGCGCAGCTCGTGCGAGACATTCGCGAGGAACTCGCTCTTCAGGCGGTTCGACTCGGAGAGGCCGATGTTCGACTCCGCGAGCTCGCCGAGCTTGAGGTCGAGGCTCTCGTTCACGCGCTTGAGCTGCGCCTGCCCCTCCTCGAGGCGATCGAGCATGCCGTCGAACGCCTTGGAGAGACGCTCGAAGTCGTCGCCGGTCTTGAGCGCCGACCGCGCGTGCGTGCTGCCGAGGTCGACGCGCTCGGCCACGGCGGTGAGCGCGCGCACCGGGCTGAAGATCAGGCGCTTGAGGATGACCTGGAAGACGAGGATCGCGAGGATGCCCGCCGCGAGCCCCGAGCCGGCGATGATGAGGCGGCTGATGTCGATCTGCGACTCGGCGAGCTCGCTGCGGCGGTCGATGAGCAGCACGCCCATGACCGTGTCCTCGCTGCGCACCGCGGCGCCGCGCCGGTTCCAGTCGATGTACTTGAGGTCGGCGATGCGCCGCCACTCGCGCTCGCGGATGGCGCGCGCGTAGCGGTAGCGGATGCCGGCACCCTCGGTCTGCCGCTCGAAGCGCTCGGCGACCTTCGAGTCGGACTCGAAGACCTCGAGCGACTGCTCGAGGAACCCGTCGTCGACGCCCGCGCCGCCGAGCAGGATGTCGTCGACGCTCAGGACGCGCATGGGGATGACGCTGCCCTCGCTGCGGCCGATCGAGAAGCCGTTCTCAAACCAGGTGTCGGCGAGCTGGCGCGAGACCTCGAGCTGGCTCTCGGTGACGAGCGCGCCCGTGCGGTACCACGGAACAGCGAGCGCGGCCCCGAGCAGAGCGAACACCGCGATCCCGAAGAGGATCTGGCACTTGTTCGCGAGTGAGATACCCTGCGCCATGCAGGGTCGATTCTACGGCGTGTCGCCCTTCCCCGAATCCTGCAAGACGACGAGGTTCCCGTGTTCCGGCCAGGCACCGACGAAAGCAATGTCCAGTACGAGGATGTCCTCTGCAACTACTGCCACCGGCCGTGGGATCCCGACGATCCGTCGCGGCCGATGGTCGAGGGGCACCACGGCAGCCACATGTGCGGCGAGTGCCTCTCGATCGCCTACCTCGCGACCGTGATCGAGGGCCGCGACGACCGCGAGCCTGGCGTGGCGTGCACGATGTGCCTCGTCGAGCCGGACACGCTCTTCTGGCGCAGCCCCGAGTTCCCCGACGCCTGCGTGTGCCAGGCGTGCATCAAGCGCTCGTCGGGCGTCTTGGAGAAGGACAAGGACTACACCTGGCGCCGGCCGCAGGGTTGAGTCGGTGGGCTGGAGGGTTGGGGAGTTTCTCACGGAGGCACGGAGAAGCGAAAGGAAGCGAAAGGAAGAGAAGCCCCGTCTCTCACTTTCCTTCGCACAGCGTGACCGAATGCAAGACTTGGGCTCCGTGAGCTCCGCGCCTCCGTGAGAGACCTCATTTGAGCTGCTTGGAATGACGGCAGTCGCACGCCACGATGGCCTCGGCGGGCGGACCCCCTGAGGCCACAGCGGGCTAGCCCGCTGGCACCCCTGGCTTTCTGCGGGAATCACGCGCGCACGAGCGTCATCGCGTGGAACGGGCGGCCTTCGCGGCGGAACTTGCGCTCGAAGTTCGTGCCCACGACCTCGCCTTCGCCGGCGCTCGCGGGCTTCTCGAAGTCGCGGCGTTCGAAGAGGTCGCTCGCGCGCTCCGCATGCTCGACATCCCACGCCCAGAGCTCGTCGTGGTCGGTGACGATGCGCAGTTCGCCGCGCGGCTCGAGAATGCGGTGGAACTCGCGCAGCGTGTGGTCCTGCACCACGCGGCGCTTGTGATGGCGCGTCTTGGGCCACGGGTCGCTGAAGTAGAGATGGATCACCGACACGATGCCGTCGGGCACGCGCGTGCGGATGAACTCGGTGGCGTCGCCGTGCAGCAGCCGCACATTCGGCAAGCCGCGGCGGCGAATGCGGTCGGCCGCGTACGCCCAGAACTCCCCCGCCCACTCGATCCCGAGGAAGTTGGTCTCGGGCTCGAGCTCGGACTGCTGCAGCAGGAAAGTGCCCTTGCCAGAGCCGATCTCGAGCTCGAAGCGGCGCGTCGGAAGCGGAAACCACGCGCGCGGATCGAACGCGAGCGCGGCGCGTGCCGCCTCGACGGTCGCCGCGTCGGGGAGCGGCGCGAGCGAACGCATCTCGATCCCGGCGTCGCCTGGAACCAGATCGCGACCGTTACCAAGACCGAAACTCATGGCGCAGGCTTCTCCGTGTTCGGCTTCTCCGCCGTGGGCTTTTCCGTTGCGGGCTTGTCGGTTGCGGGCTTGTCGGTTGCGGGCGCCGGCCCCTCTGCAGCCGGTTCGCGGTAGGCGAAGAGACGCGGCGGCAGATAGGCGTCGCGCACGGCGCTCGGTCGCGTGGCCTCGTTGACCTGCTTCGGCGCAGGCTTGCGCGCGACATCGACGACCCACGAGACGATCCCCTCGAGCGCGGCGGGGTCGATGGTGAGGTCGATCTCTCCGTACTCCTCGACGGTGCCCTTCGTCGCTGGCTGGAGCAGGTGATTGAGGCCACCGAGGGTCCGCACCGTGATCGGCGCGGCCGTCGACTTCGCGACTTCCGCGAAGATGGCGCTGCTCACGGGCGCGTCGACCTGCAGATCCTTCTCGCCCCACACGGCCAGCGCGGGGACTTCGAGCCAGAGGAGCGCGTTGCGCGGGTCCATGCGAATGAACTCCGACATCCACGGGCTCGCGATCTGCATCACGGTCTGGTCGGCGAGCATGCCCAGCGTCGCCTCGTCCGGCATCGGCTGATTCGCGAGCGCGAGCTGCTCGCGCACGAGCTTGGAGGCGAGCGGACGAAGCGCGTCGGGCGGACGGTGCATCATGACCTCGCCCATCAGCGCCTCGTGCGCCGCGACCATCGGCCCGAGCTTGTCCGCTGCGACGCCGCTGGCCTCGGTGAGCGCCTTCGTCTGGCGGGTCAGGATCCTGCCACCCGTCTCGGCGGGCGGCGCGACGAGCACGAGGAATGCGAGCGGATTCGCCGGCGAATCGCCTGCGTTCTGCCACGCCGCGACGAGCGGGCCAATGAGGCCGCCCTCGCTGTGACCGAGCAGGCCGATGCGTGTCGGGTCGATGCCCGGCTGGCGCTTGAGCCACTCGACGGCCATGTCGGCGTCGCTCGCGAGATCGACGGTGGTCGCGGTCGTGAAGCTGCCGGTCGACTTCGCGGTGCCGCGGTCGTCGTAGCGAAGGACCGCGACGCCCGCGCGGGCGAGCGCATCGGCGAGCACCGCGAAGGGCTTGTGGCCCATGAGCGACTCGTCGCGGTCCTGCGGGCCGGAACCCGTCACGAGGACCACGCCCGGCACGCGGCCGTCGACCGCAAGCGCCGTGGAGCTCGGTACGGTGAGCGTGCCCGCGAGCGTGTGCCCGAGCGGATGCGCGACGGTCACCTCGCGCGACTCGTACGGGAACGGCGGCACCGGCTCCTGCGGTCGGCGCAGCGAACCGGCGCGGAGGCCGGGCTGCACTTCGAAGCGGACGGGCGCGCTGAACGCGGCCTGCTTGAAGGTGCCCTCGAGCACGGTCATCTCGGAGAGCTGCTTCTCGCCCTCCTTCGCGGACAAGCTGATGGTGGCGTTGGCGCCCGCGGCGAGGACGATCGTGAATCCAGCGTCGGTGCGTTCGACGGCGACCGGGAAGTTGCGCACGCCTTGGACGAGGATGTCCATCGAGCCGCACCAACCGTGCACGCCTTCGCCGATGGCGAGCCGCATCGGCAGCTTCTGTGCGCCGACCTCGAGCGCCGCGCTGAAGACGCGCGAGTCGGCGACCTCGGAGACGACATCGACGCGCCGCATCGAGAAGCTCGCCGTGGGGCCCGTGTCCTCGCGGCGCTGCAGGTCGAGGAACCGCATCCCGCCGGCCACGGCGGCATCGCCCTCGGCGAGCGTCGCTTCGAAACGCGCCGTGGTGCCTTGCGACTCGAGCGTGAACGCGAGCGAGCGGCCGTTTGCGGCGACATCGTCCGCCGTCTTTCCCTGCACACCCGCGGGGAGGCTCCAGATGCCGACGGTTGGGCCAGACGCCGGGGCGCGCACCACGAAGAAGAGCGGCAGTTCCGGAGCGGGCTGCCCTTCCGGTGCCGGAAGCTTCGCCGAGCCGATCCACGCGCCGACCCACTTCGCGTCGAGCGGAGCGCGCTCGGCGGGCTTCGCGTCTGCGGGAGTCGCGGCCGGCGGCGGCGCCCCGATGCCGCGGCGCGCGGGCGCGTCCTGCCCGGGCGCGCCAACGGCAACCGAGCCGAACCCGGCAACGACAAGCGTGGCCACGAGTCGGGAAGCGAGCGGGCCTTCGGTGAAGGAGCGGAACGACATGTGGGGTCTCCGGGGCGGGTCCTGATCGACGCAGCGATCGGATCAGTCAGGGTCGTACGCGAGGCTCTCTGCGACCTTGTTCTCCGGCGTGCAGATCACGACCTTGGGGCGATGCACCTGCATCTCCTCGAGGCTGAGGTGGCAGAAGCTCATGATGATGACGCGGTGACCGACGCCGGTGAGGCGCGCGGCCGCTCCGTTGACACCGATCACGCCGCTCCCGCGCGCACCGCGGAAGACATAGGTCTCGAAGCGGTTCATGCTGTCGATGTCGGCGATGAGGACCTTCTCATTGACGCGCATTCCGGTCGCGTCGAGAAGATCCTGGTCGATCGTGATGGACCCCATGTAGTCGGGGTTGCAGAGCGTCACCGTGGCGCGGTGGATCTTCGCGAAGAGCGCCTCGCGGAGCATGGGCTCAACCTTCGGACTTTCCGCCGCCCTGGCGCGCCACGCGCGCAGGGGGCAGCTCGCCTTCGGGGCGGCGCCAATCGACGCGCTTGCCGTCGGCGTGCAGAAGCTCGAGGTCGTAGTAGAGCCGCTGATCGGGCTCGAAGAGGTGCGCCACGATCTCGACGAAGTCGACGACGATCCAGGTCGAGCCCTCGTCGGCGTTGGTGCGGAACGGGTGCTGGCCTCGCGACTTGCCGAGATCCTCGAGTTCCTGCGCAGCCGCGCGCATCTGCCGCTGGCTGGTGCCGGAACCGATGATGACGTAGTCACAGACCTGGCTGCGCCCGCGCACATCGAGGAGCACCACTTCGGTGCACTTCGAGTCTGCGAGGGTGCGCGCCATGTCGACGGCGAACTGGCGGGTCGACTCGGGGTCGGCAGTGCTGCGGGAACGCATCGGAGGGCTTAGAAGCCGCCACCGCGCGGACCGCGCGGGCCCTTCGACTCGCGCTTCGGGCCACGAGCGGCGCTGCCACCCTGACGGTCGGAGCCGACGCGCACGGGGCGCGGCTCGTGACGACGGGCGTCGCGACGCTTGCGCTCCGAGGGCTTCTCGTAGTGCGCCTTGCGCTTCACATCCTTGGTGAGGCCTTCCTTCTCGCAGAGCTTCTTGAATCGACGGAGCATCTGCTCGACGGACTCGCCACTACGGGCCTTGATACGGATTGACATTGAAAATCGTGTCCTTCTGGGGTGGAAACTGCCGAGTCGCCTATTGGACACGAATCCGCAAGTCTGGTCAAGCCGCATGGATACACGCGGGGCGGCGCTGCGCCGCAGCCGCGCCGGCGGGATCGCGGGGACTGCGGACCGCGGCGCGCGTATGCTGCGGGCGCTGTGCCGATCATTATCGACACCTACAACGCCCTTCATGTCACGGGAGTCCTCCCGCCGGAGCTTGCGGTCGGCGAGCCCGAGGCTCTCGCGCAGCTGATCGCCGCGAGTCGGTTCGGCTCCGAGGCGGTCTGGCTGATCTGCGACGGCGTGCCGCGTGGCGCCTCGCGGGTCGGGCGAATCGTGATCGAGGGCGCGGGGCCGGGCAAGAGCGCCGACGACCACATCGCCGCGTTTCTCGATCGCTCGAGCGCGCCGCGGCGGCTCACGGTCGTCACGAGCGACCGCGCGATCCAGCGCAAGGCGCGCTCGCGCGGCGCGGAGTGGGTGAAGAGCGAGGATTTCCTCGCGATGCTCGCGGAGGACGCGCGGCGCAAGAAGCCCGCGAAGCCCGGCGCGCGCAAGCCGGACCCCCGCCGCAGCGTGCCGCTCGACGACCGCGAGGTCGCGGGCTGGATGACCTTCTTCGGCATCACCGCGGAGCAGGCTGCGATCGAAGGCGCTGCGTCGCCGCCGGCGCGGCCGCGGCAGGATCGCGATGCTGCGCCTGCGCGGCGACGCGCGCGGACAGACGACGCGGCGCTCGAACGCTACCTTGAGGCGACGAAGGATCTGGCGGATCCGCTGGCGATCCTCGACGGCAAGGCGGGCGGGCAATTGCTCGCCGCGCTCGGAGAGATCGACGATGCGGCGCTCGAGCAGCTGATGAAGGAACACGAGCCGCCGGTCCTGAAGGACGGCGCACGGATCGGCGGGCGCAAGCGCGTCAAGGACGCGCGGCGCGGCGACGGACGAAAGCGAGACAAACCATGAGCACCGGACACGGCCCAACACCCTCGATCGACTTCGACGCGCCGCCCGCCGACCCGGTCCCCGTGTTCGAGCGGTGGTTCGCCGAGGCGCAGAATCTTCCGACGCCGAACCCGAACGCGATGACGCTGGCGACGATCGATCCGGACGGCGCGCCGAGCGCGCGCATCGTGCTGTTGCGCGGTTTTTCGCGGGAGGGCGCGCGTTTCTTCACCAACCGCAACAGCCGCAAGGGCCGCGCGCTGGCGGCGAATGCGCGGGCGGCGCTGCTCTTCCACTGGGACCTGCTCGACCGCCAGGTGCGCATCGAGGGTCGCGTGTCGCTTGCGACCGACGCCGAGAGCGACGAGTACTTCGCGCAGCGCCCGGTCGACAGCCGCGTGAACGCGTGGGCGAGCGACCAGAGCGAGCCGGTCACGAACCGCGAGGAGCTCGAGCGCCGCGCCGCCGAGCTGACCGCGCGCTTCGCAAACCGAGAGGTGCCCCGCCCGCCGCACTGGGGCGGCTACCGCGTGAGCCTCGACCGCATCGAGTTCTGGCAAGGCGACAAGTACCGGTTGCACGACCGGATCGCGTACACGCGCCAGGCGGACGGAACCTACACGGCCACGCGGCTCTGCCCCTGACCAGAAAAGGTGCCCAGCACGTGCCGTCTGGTGCCTGACACCTCCCGGCACGTTCCAGGCACCGTGTCCGCTGACAACTAGCGATATGCGCCAAAGCACACCTCTCCGGTGGACACCGCGATCGCTGGCCAGTGCAGCTCCTGGATCTCTTCCTCTTCGAGCGGAACACCGAGCTTTCCGCGCCACAGCGCAGGATTCGCAAGCTCGCCACGAACATCAAAGTTGAGGATCGGCCAGTGCTTTCCGGCAGCTGAATGAGCAGAAGCACTCGACCACTCCCATGCGGTCGGATCCTCGATGAGCCCGGCGTCCACTGGATTGCGCTCGATGTAGCGCAATGCGTTCACCGCATGTCTCGGGCCCATCGCCTGGGCAAAGTAGCGGCCCTCCCAGTTCGTCCCCTTCGTTCCAGTGCGGCGGTTGAGATGCTCGGAGAACTTTCGATGCGTGCGCCCGATGCACTCCATGAGTGAGTTCTGCGCCTCGGGGACCGCGATCACATGGACATGATTGGACATCAGGCAGAAGCCAGCGATACGCGTTGCCGTGAGCCGACTGAATCGGTAGAGCAAGGCGAGGTAGTAGCGGCGGTCCGTGTCGTCCTCGAACAACTTGTGCTTGTGATTCCCACGATGTGCGATGTGATGCGGAACGCCGAGTTCCGCGTGCCTTCTTGCCCTTCCCATATCTCGCTCCTTTCTGCAGCGTGTCGACATCGCGCGCCTGAATCGCTCATTCGAGACCCGCTCGGAGAGCACTTGGCGTGTCGACCTATCGACGACGAAGGTAATGCGCCAACGGTCGATCCCCGGAATGTTCGGATGTTTTTCAGGAGGAAACTTCGGTGCCCGGCATGTGCCGTCTGGTGTCTGGCACCTCCCGGCACGTGCCGGGCACCGTTTCCGTGCCGGGCACCGTTTCCGAGTCAGGCTCGCCACGCGTCGAAGCGCACCGTCGTGCCTTCGATCGACCAGTCGGGCTTCGCGAGTTCCGGCGCGTCGTCGCCTCGCTTGAGCACCACGCGCTGGCGTGCGCACGCGCGCGCGGCCGCAAGCAGTTCGGCCGCGTCGAGGTCGGCCCCCACCGCTTCGCGCAGCGCCACCATCTCCTTGCGCGGCAGTGCGCTCTTCTTCTTTTTCGGCGGAAACATCGGGTCGATCACGACCGCGTCGGGCGCCTCCGCAGTGCCCGCGCGCGCCGCAAGCCACTCGCGCGCATCGGCGTGCACCACCTTCAGCCGCCCGCCGAGCAGCGCCGCGAGCCGCGGATCGCGCTCCGCGCGCTCGACGCCGTCCTTCGCAAGCAGGTAGACGAGCGCCGAACGCTCGACTGCCGTCACTTCACATCCGGCGACGGCCAGCAGAAACGCGTCGCCCAACAGCCCCGCCGTCGCGTCGACCACCGTGCGCGCGTCGCCGACCGCCTTCACGATCGGCATCGCGCGCGCCTCGGCGCGCCCGCCCTTCAGCGACATCGCCGCGAGGTCGCAGCGCACGCCCCGCCCCTCGCGCTCGCCTTCGCGGCGCAGCTCGACATACGACGACGGATCACCCTCCGCGCCCACGCGCGCGACGACGAACCGAACCGCGGGCGCGTCGCCCTCCACGCGTCAGGCCTTCGACAGCCCGTGCTCGAGGTCCTTCCAGAGGTCCTCGACATGCTCGACGCCGACCGACAGCCGCACCAGCGAATCGCTGATCCCAAGCTCCGCGCGCATCGCCTCGGGCACGCTTGCGTGCGTCATGATCGCCGGGTGCTCGATCAGGCTCTCGACGCCGCCGAGGCTCTCGGCGAGCGCGAAGAGGTGCACATGCTCGAGGAACCGCCGGCTTTCGCCGATGCCGCCCTTCAGGAAGATCGTGATCATGCCGCCGAACGCGGGCTTGCCGTCGAACTGCATCTGCTTCGCGGCGAGCGCGTGCTGCGGGTGGCTCGCGAGCCCCGGGTACACGACCTTCGCGACCTTCGCATGGTTCGCGAGCCGTTGCGCGATCTCCATCGCGCTCACGCAGTGGCGCTCCATGCGCACATGCAGCGTCTTCAGGCCACGCAGGCCGAGATACGCGTCGAACGGCCCCATCACGCTGCCGATCGCGTTCTGCATGAAGCGCAGCTTCTCGGCGAGTTCCTTCGAGCCCGTGACCAGCGCGCCGCCGACGGTGTCGGAGTGTCCGCCGACATACTTCGTCGTCGAGTGCATCACGATGTCGGCGCCGAGCTCGATCGGCCGCGTCAGCATCGGCGTCGCGAAGGTGTTGTCGACCACCGAGATCGCCCCCGCCTTGCGCGCCATCGCGCACACCGCGGCGATGTCGACGAGCTTCAGCGTCGGATTCGTCGGCGTCTCGAGCCACACCATCCTCGGCTTGTGCTCGCGGATCGCGGCCTCGGCCTTCGCGAGGTCGCTGAGGTCGACATGCACGACCTTGTAGCCGGCGCTGCGCTTGCGCACGCGGTTGAGCAGGCGGTTCGTGCCGCCGTACACATCGTCCATGCACACGATCGTGTCGCCCGCATCCATCAGCTCGAGCGCCGTCGCGATCGCCGCAAGCCCCGACGCGAACGCGAATCCGCCGCAGGTGCGCTCATCGGCCTCGGAGAGCCCAGAGCGCTCGAGCGTGGCGATGCAGCGCTCGAACGCGAAGCGCGTCTCGTTGTGGCTGCGCGAATACTCGAAGCCCTTGTGGACGCCCGGCGACTCCTGGATGAAGGTCGAGCTCGTGTAGATCGGCGGCATGACCGCGCCCGTCGTCGGGTCGGCGTGCTGGCCGCCGTGGATGCAGTCGGTCGCGAGATGCGCTGGAGTGTGTGCCATGTGCGTTGCCTTCGGTCGCGCGCAGCCGCGCGCTCAGAGCTGCTTGCGCAGGTAGTTGATGAGGTC
This sequence comes from uncultured bacterium, assembly GCA_903918555.1. Classification (GTDB taxonomy): domain Bacteria; phylum Planctomycetota; class Phycisphaerae; order Phycisphaerales; family SM1A02; genus QWPT01. The sequence goes on from CAIXEV010000652.1 coordinate 13,310, forward strand.
GATCTTCGTGATGAGTCCGTAGAAGTGCTTCTCGTCGGCGACGATCGCCACGCGGTCGGCGCGGAAGATCGGCACGAGGTCGTTCACGCTCGCGGTCGGCCGCACCGTCTCGACGCGGCTCGTCATGTAGTCCTTCACGGGCCGCGTCGTGTAGTCGCGGTCGCGCACGAGCGCCATCAGCACATCGCTCTCGTCGAGGATGCCGACGACCTTGTCCTTCTCGTCGAGCACCGCCATCTGCGAGATCGAGTACATGCGCATGCGCTTGATCGCCTGCACGACGGGCAGCTCCGGCGAGAGGCAGAAGTCCTCGCGCTCGAGGTGGCGCCGCGCGACAAGATCGCGCAGGTCGCCGTAGGTCGGCCGCTGGATGAATCCGTTGTCGACCATCCAGAAGTCGTTGAACATCTTCGAGAGGTACTTCGC
>CAIXEV010000653.1 GCA_903918555.1 uncultured bacterium
ACTACCTGGTGCACCTTGGCGCCGAGCTCGTCACGACCCTGCGCGACTCGAAGCGCTTTGAAGGCACCACCGACTTCGGGCGCCTCAGCGAAGCCGATGTCATCATCGTCTGTGTGCCGACGCCGCTCGGAAAGCACTGGGAGCCCGACATCTCCTACATCCTCGAGACGGCGAAGGCGATCGGCAAGACGCTCCGCGCCGGCCAGCTCGTCATCCTCGAGTCGACGACCTACCCGCGCACCACGCGCGACGACATGATGCCCGCGATCATGGAGGCCGCCGGCGACCGGGCCAAGAACCTCGAGATCGGCCGCGATGTGTTCGGCGCCTTCAGCCCCGAGCGCGAGGATCCGGGTCGCAAGTCGCACTCGACGAGCACGATCCCGAAGCTGGTCGGTGGCCTCGACGCCGCCTCGACCGAGCTCGCGGCCGCCGTCTACCGCAAGGGCGTCACCACCGTCGTCTCGGTGTCGAGCGCGGAGGTCGCCGAGAGCGCGAAGCTCCTCGAGAACATCTTCCGTGCGGTCAACATCGCTCTCGTCAACGAGATGAAGGTCGTGCTCGACGCGATGGGCATCGATGTCTGGGAGGTCGTGCGCGCGGCGAGCACCAAGCCGTTCGGCTTCATGCCGTTCTTCCCGGGCCCGGGCCTCGGCGGACACTGCATCCCGATCGACCCGTTCTACCTCACATGGAAGGCCCGCGAGTACGGTCACTCCACGCGCTTCATCGAGCTCGCCGGCGAGATCAACACCTCGATGCCGCACTATGTCGTCGATCGCACGGTCCGTGCGCTCAACGACCATGGAAAGCCGATGAAGGGCTCGAGGATCCTCGTCGTCGGTCTCGCCTACAAGGCCGACATCGACGACGTGCGCGAGAGCCCGTCGTTCGAGCTCATCGAGCTCTGCAAGCATCATGGCGCACAGGTCGACTACTACGACCCGCTCGTCCCCGCGACCTGGGCCGGCCGCAAGCATGACCTGAAGATGACCTCCGTCGCCTACGACGCGACGACGATCGCGTCCTACGACTGCGTGCTCATCTCGACCGCCCACTCGAAGGTCGACTACGGCGTGATCGCGAAGAACGCGAAGCTCTGCGTCGACACCCGCGATGCGCTTCGCGCCTTCGAGGGCGAGATGGGGGCGCGGCTCGTCCGCGCGTGACGAATGCCGCGGCCGCGGAGCGAAGACGAGGGTAGCCCTGGCAGCGACACCGCAGAGCCACTCGCGACGGACACCGGCGGGCATGGCAGCCTCACGAACGCAGCCGCGACGGGTTCGATCTGGACCCTCGTGCAGACCATCCTGAACAAGGTGGTGGCGCTGCTTGCGCTGTTCGCGCTGCAGAAGTTCCTCACCAAGGCCGACTTTGGCCTCGCGACGACCGCGACGAGCATCGGCGCGTTCGTGATCCTGCTGTCGCCGCAGGTCCTTGGCGACATCTACGTCACCCGTTACGCAGACCGCGACCGGATCGGCGGCGCAGCGCTGCTGCTCGCGGCGGTGTCCGCGGGCTTCCTCGCCCTGCTGCTCGCCGTCTCTGCGCCGGCACTTGAAAGGCTCTACGAGAGCGAAGGTCTCGCGATCGTCCTCCTGTTCATCGCGCTGAGGCCGCTGGCGGACACGGTGCAGTTTCTTCCTCTCGCGCGCATGCGCAGCGCGCTGCGCTATCGAGAGCAGTCGCGCATCGGTTCGATCGCGACCTGCAGCGCCAGCGTGCTGAGCGTCACGCTTGCGATGCTCGGCGCCGGCGCCGTCGCGGTCGTGCTGCCGACGATCCTGGCGTTGTTCGCGAGCGGACTGCTCTACGCTCGAATCACCGGCTATGGACCACGCAAGGTTCACCGCGAGGAGATCGCGCCGCTCGCGCGCACCTATGCGGTCGGTTCGCTCGGGCAGTATCTCTCGAATGTCAATGTCATCATCGAGTCGCTCGTCGTCTCCGCGATCGCGACCGTCGGCGGCACGGGCCTCTTCGGCCTTGCCTTCACGGTCGCGACCCAGGCGAACTCGGTGCTCGCCGTGCAGGTGTCGAATGTCCTCCAGCCGATCTTCGTCCGCATCACCGACCAGCCTGCCCGCCAGGCCGCGTCGTTCATGCGCGCCACGCGGCTTCTCTCCGCGGCGTGTGTTCCGATCTCGCTGATGCAGGCCGCGCTGGCGCCGATCCTGTTCGCGCTGTTCTTCGAGCCGCAGTGGCTGGGCTGCGTGCCCATCATCGTGATGCTGAGCATCGGGCAGTGCTTCCTCTTCATGATCATGCCGGCGACGGCGCTGCTGAAGGCTCAGGGTCGCTTCAAGGCATACTTCCTCTGGCAGAGCGCACAGCTGGTGTCCGGGCTGACGCTGCTCTCGATGAGCGGTCTCTTCGGCGAGGGGATCGCGCGTTCGCTGCTCGAGAGCGTCGGCGTGACGCCTGATCCCGACGGTGTCGTGCCCTTCGCGGTGGCGTGCGCGGGCGTGTGCAACAGCGCGGTCTTCCTCCCGCTCGCCGTGTGGATCGCGGGTCGCCCTGGACGAATCCCCGCGCGATCGATCGCACGGCTCTTCCTTGCCCCGTGGCTCGTCACTGTTCCGGCCGTGGCGCTGGTGGTGGGAGCGTGGTTCGGCATGCACGCGATCTGGCCTGCCTGGATCGCGCACACGCTCACCCTGTTCGTCGTGGGTCCGTCGATGCTCGTCGTGGCGATCGTCGGGTGCGCGCGTGAGCATCCTGAGACCTGGAGGGACTTCACGGGCTTTGTCGGGCGTTTCCGCGCGCGGATTGGCCGGTAGGCTCGGTCTGTAGCGGGCATCCGAGTGGAAATCCCCGAGCGAGAGGAACAGACCCACCCGCGTCGCCTCATGCGGGCCTCAATTCAATTGAAACTGCAGATGCGGCATGTGGTTTCGCCGATCTTGGGAGGCCCTGCCGTGTCGGTCGGGTTCAAATCACCGACGACACGGCTTTGTCTGGGGCGTAAAGTTCTGCGGCTGATCCCATTTCAAGGAGCACAGGAGTTGTTCATGACCTTGACGAGCATCATCTGCACATCGCTGCTGCTGGTTGCACCTCAATCCGGGGCGTCGGTCGGCTTGAAGCCGCCGGCGACCAATCCCGCGACCACGCAGCCCGCGCCGATCGGCGGTCGAAACACCGTCACGATCGCGCCGACCGCCAAGGCAAGGTCAACGACCTTGCCCCCATATCGCGAGATCTGGGCCTCTTGCTGGAGACCCGTGCCCGCGGGATGCACGCTGCTCACGCAGCAGATCCGCGTGGAAGGGGCGTTCTTCCCCGCTCACCCGGCGACATCGCTCGCAACGCGACCCAACGCCGCGGCCGTCGCCGCGCAGACAAAGGCTCTTCCAAACGGGCGCGCGGCATTGATGTGGTGGCGCTATTCGAACTCGCTCTTCTATCCCGAACCGCCAGGCGGCAACACCCCCACCCTCAGCGGGACGAGCCCGCGTCCTTGGGATGCGAACGCCGTGACCGCCGTGTCTCAGGAGTGGACCGCGTGGCTTCAGGAGTTCAAGAACGCCGGCGGCAAGATGGACTACCTCATCGGCGACTGCGAGCGCTGGGGTCTCTTCCTTTCATGGAGCCTCAGCGATGGTCAGATCCAGCAGATCGCTTCGGATCCGCGCGCAGCGCAGCCGTACTACAGCGCATCGCCCCTGACGACGCTGGTGAGCGGGGTCAGCATCGCGAAGGTCAAGGCCTTCACGCAGACCACCGACTACATGAAGTGGGATTGCGCGATGGGCACGCTCACGGCGGCCTCGATGAGGCGGGCCGTCTGGGATCCGGCGGCGGCGCTGTTTCCATCGGTGCGCGGCAGCAACTACGCAGGCATCCGCATGACGGACAAGCCGGCGCCTGACATCAACGGTCACCCGCATCCCTGGAACAATGTCGTCGGCACAGCGGCGTCTCCCGTTGCATACGGGCAGATGGAAGGCGTCTCGACAGCATGGTTCATCGACCCCGCGAATCCGACCCAACTCTCCAAGACCGGCTCCAAGCGTGTCGACCGCACGCCATGGAACGCGTTCCTGCTCGATGTCCAGTCGGCCCGTGGCTGCAAGCGCAGCGCACCCGAGCTGCCGCTTCAGCCATGGATCGCGCTGCAGTCGTGGCGTGGCCGCATCGCCGGGCTCGTTCCCTATCCGAACGACCTTCGCTACTACGACGAGATGCTGCGTCATTACGCGGTGCTCGGCACGGAGGTCTTCCTGTACTGGAATCCCGAGGCGGTGGGTCTCGGCCCCGATGCGCGTTGGACGGAGACCGATCGCACGAACGGCGCGGTGCGGCTGAACGGCGTGCTTTCCGAGATCAACTCGAGGACCGACGGCGTCGTGATCGCCACCGCCACGGTGCAACCGCTCGCGCTTGACGCCCGCGTCGTGACTTCGGGCGCGCAGCGACGCGACGGCAAGTGGATCTGGCGCACGACGGCGAAGCCTGATGTCGCGAGGCTGCGCAACACGCAGACCGGAGCGGTCGTCGGCTTCGACGCATCGGGCGTTGGCCGCTGGGATCTGACCGACACCAATGTCGCGCCGGTCTATGTGCCGGACACGACCCAGGCGTCGCTTGTGAATGTGGTCGAGACGCGGCGGCCCTGAAAGGCGGCCCTGAAAGGCGGCCCCGAACGGCGGCCCTGCAGCGCGCGTCGCAGTTACTCGCGCCGCGCGCGGCCGAGGCTCTCGTGTGTCTCGTCTGATGTCGACAGGTCGGATTCGGTGGCGAGTGGTTCAGGATCGAGTGAACCAAGATCCTCTTCATATCCCTCGCCATATCCCTCGCCATATCCCTCGCCATATCCATCGTCACCGAATCCGGCCATGTCGCCTTCATCTTCCGCCGCGAGCGGATTGGCATCCCGTTCGATGAGGAAGGCGCCGAGCGCGCCCGTCGAGTAGATGAAGATGACCGGCAACGAGATGATTCCGAGGAAGAAGCCCTCGAAGATCGAGCCTACGAGAATGATCGCGATCGAGGCGAAGACCAGGTCGGCGTGGAGGGGACGGACGACGCCGCGGCGGCGGATCCAGAGCATGCGAGCTGCGAGGACAAAGATCGACGAGACGAAGATCGCGAGCGGAATCGCTCCGGAGATGCCCATGAGCGCGAGCGTGGTGAGATAGCTCGATTCGTTGGCGGAGACGGCGCCGTCCGAGCGCGATCCCATCGCGCCGAGCAGCGGCGCCGAGTAGAACTCCTCGAGAAGCCCGAGCCAGACCTCGCGTCGCGTGTTGTCGCCGTAGATGAAGCGGTCGATGCCCAGGAGGCTCTCGCCGAAGATCGTCGCGACAAGCGCGAGGCTGAGCCCGCCCACCGCCGCGAGAAGCGTGGCGCTGCCGAGTCGGAATCGGAAGTATGCGATGAGGCCTGCGGCCGCCGAAAGCGCGGACATGCGCGAACCCGCCCACAGGATCAGGATCGCGAGCACGCCGATCGCGATGCCGAAGATCCAGCGCGAGGGCGATCCGAACGGCGATCGCGCGAAGATGTGCGTGTTGAAGAGGATGAAGATCGCCGACACATATCCCGCGAGCTGCGGGTTGCCGCTGATGCCGGCGAAACGGCCGTTGGCGATCGCCTGGCCGTAGCCGAAGCTCAACTGCACCATGTTGAGCGCGATGAAGCCGAGGCTCGCGACGCCGAACATGTTCACATAGCGCTCGAGGTCGCGGTCGCGCTCGAGACGCTTGGCGAATCCCCATGCGAAGCCGATCAGCATGAGGAGGTCGGTGATCCAGCCCAGGCCCGCACGCGCGTACTCGCCGCGGAGCCCAAGTCGAAGCAGGTAGAAGGTCTGGAAGAGGAAGAACGCCAGCATGAAGAAGCTGAGCGCCCGCGAGCGGATTCCCTGCGGAGCAAGCAGGAGGTTGCCTGACATCGCCGCGAGGATCAGAACCGAAAGCGGCCGCGACACATCTCGCAGCTGGTGCAACGGGGTCACCAGCGTGTTGTCGAAGTACTTGTTCTCCTGCGACATCATCGAGATCAGGATCAGCACGAGCGTGCCGCCGATGTACGCGCCGTTGCGGTGCAGGAAGATGATGCTGAGCAGGACGGTGAAGAGCACCGCGGCGATCATTCCAACGGGAGTCGTCAGCGCCTGGAAGACGACGCCGATCATCTCAGTGGCGGTCGCGTTCTGCGCGAGCAGGGTCGGGATGATGGTTGTGTTCGCCATGGCTACGGGGTTGGGCACGGAGATGGGAGGCCGCGACCGGCGGGGCGATCCTAGGACGGGGCCATCCACGGACCCGGAGAACGATGTGATCGGACCAGCCCGATCAAACCATCAATCGGCCAGATCGCATGGGTTGGTCAAGGAATCGGCGCCCGTCGGGACTGCTTTCAGGCAGTTTTCTGGGCTTCAGACCTGGTGTCCCGCGTTCCGCAGGGTGAGTTCCCGCCGCGCGAGCTCGAGGTCGTGCTCGACCATCATCCGGGACAGTTCCTCGACGGTGGTCCTCGGGTTCCACCCGAGCGTGGCGCGCGCCTTGGTCGCGTCTCCGAGCAGCTCGTCGACCTCCGCGGGTCGGAAGTACCTCGGATCAACCTCCACGAAGTCCCGGTAGTCGAGCCCGACTTCACCGAAGGCAAGCTCGCAGAACCTCCGCACCGAGATCATCTTGCCCGTCGCGACGACATAGTCGTCCGGCTTCTCCTGCTGCAGCATCAGCCACATGGCCTCGACATAGTCGCCTGCGAATCCCCAGTCGCGCTGCGCGTCGAGGTTGCCGAGATACAGCTTCGGCTGCAGGCCGAGCTTGATTCGGCCCACCGCGCGCGTGATCTTGCGCGTGACGAAGGTCTCGCCGCGCCGCGGGCTCTCATGGTTGAAGAGGATGCCGCAAGACGCGTGCATGTCGTAGCTCTCGCGGTAGTTCACCGTGATGCAGTGCCCGAACACCTTGGCGCATCCATAGGGCGAACGCGGCCAGAAAGGCGTGGTTTCCCGCTGCGGAACCTCGCGCACCTGACCGAACATCTCGCTCGAGGAGGCTTGGTAGAAGCGCACGCGGCGCTTCGACGACTGCTCGAAGTTCCGCACGGCCTCGAGCAGCTTGAGCACGCCCGTGGCGTCGACATCCGCGGTGAACACGGGCTGGTCGAACGACACGCGCACATGGCTCTGCGCCCCGAGGTTGTAGACCTCGTCCGGCTGCGAGAGCTCGAGGATGCGCGTGAGGCAGTTGCCATCGGCGAGGTCGCCGTAGTGAAGCCGCAGGCGCGCGCCCTTGTCGTGGGGATCGGCGTAGATGTGGTCGATACGACCCGTGTTGAAGGACGAGCTGCGCCGGATGATCCCGTGCACCTCGTAGCCCTTGCCGAGCAAGAGTTCCGCGAGGTAGCTGCCGTCTTGTCCAGTGATGCCGGTGATCAGGGCGCGCTTCATCGGTGGGGTGACTCGTGGCGGAGAGAAAGGGCCTGCTTCGGTTGGCGAACTTCGAACCAAGGAGTTTCAATCGGCTCGAAGCGTGGTGCCGATAGAACTTTTGCGTGGAACGCCGCGCGAAACCGCGATCGCATCGACGCCGGGTGGCGTCTTCGTGGAACCGACACCGACACCGACCCGACACCGACCCTGCGACCGTGACCCTGCGACCATGATCCTCCACATCATCGAGGACCTTCATCCCGAGAGCGGTGGCCCGCCCGCGGTCGTGATCGAGCTCGCGCGCCATCAGGCGCTTGCCGGGACGACGGTCGTCGTCGTGTGCGTCGACGGCCCCCGCGACGCCGGTGAGCGCGCGCGGATTGATCGGCTCTTCGCCGAAGCGGGCGTTCAGCTGATCGAACTCTCGCGTGAGGCGCGCGCGCCACGGAAGGCGCTGCTCGCCGCGATCGAGCGGCTGCAACCGCGCGTGGTGCATCTGCATGGCGTCTGGGGCGCCACGGTCCGACATGGCGCCGCGATCGCGCGGATGCGCCGAATTCCATTCGTTATCTCGACGCATGGCATGCTGCATCCCTACGCCCTTTCGCAGCGGTCGCTGAAGAAGCGCATCTACCTCGCGGTCTTTCCGTGGATCCTCGGCGGCGCGGGCGAGCTGTTCGCGCTGAACCGCGAGGAGGCTGCGTGCATCGAGCAACGCTTTCGCGCGCGCGCATCGGTGCTTCCGAACGGCATCGCCACCGCCGACTACGAGGGCGTCGACCCGAAGGTCTTCCGGAGTGAGCATCCTGAAATCGGTGGCGCGCCGTTCGTGCTCTTCGTCGGGCGGCTCCATCCGATCAAGGGCGTGGACAACCTCGTGCGCAGCTATGCGATCGCGCGCAGCCGTGGCCTGACGCACGAACTGGTGGTGATCGGCCCGGAGGACGGCGGTGGCGACGCAGCACGCGCAGCCGCAGCGGAGACCGGAATCGCGAAGCATGTCCACTTCGTCGGACCCGCATACGGCGCCGTCAAGCGCTCGGCGCTTGCAGCCTGCTCGGCCTTCGTGCATCGTCCCCGATTCGAGGGATTCGGCCTTGCGGTCGTGGAGGCGCTCGCCAGCGCGAAGCCCGTCGTGACAACCGATGTCTGCAGGCTCGACGGCGCGGCGGAGGCAGATGCCCTCGTATCCGCGCCCGACACCGATGCGGGTTTCGCCGACGCACTGGTGGCGCTCCTCCGCGACGGTCGGCGGGCGGAGGGGCTCGCCGAGCGGGGCAGGGAATGGGTGCGGCGAGAGTTCGATTGGTCCCGGCTCGTCGAGCACACGGAAGCCGTCTACCGAAGAGTTTCCCACGCGTAGGCGCCAAGTTGACACAACCGCGCCGCGACGGACCGGGGTCGAATAACCGAAAGTCCGAAATGGCTCACATGGAGCCTCGGGGATGCCGATATCAGTCTCGGTTCCATGCCTGTTCCTGACGCCCGATCTTCTCTCGTCGGCGCCCGTGTTGTCGTCACGGGCGGCGCCGGCTTTCTTGGCCGCGCGGTGGTCGAACGGCTGCGCGCGCGGGGCGTGACTGACATCGTCGTGCCGCGCCGCAGGGACTACGACCTCCTGCACGAAGCGGACGCCGAGCGTCTCTATCGGGATGCGCGTCCCGATGTCGTTCTTCATCTCGCCGCGGAAGTGGGCGGGATCGGAGCCAACCAGGCGAATCCCGGGCGCTACTTCTTCGCGAACATGGCCATGGCGCTGCACCTGATCGAGGGCGCGCGCCGCGCGGAGATCCGCAAGTTCGTGCAGGTCGGGACGATCTGCTCGTATCCGAAGTTCACGCCGGTGCCGTTCCGCGAGGACGATCTCTGGAACGGCTACCCGGAGGAGACGAACGCGCCGTACGGCGTCGCGAAGAAGGCGGCGCTTGTGATGCTCGACGGCTATCGCCGCCAGTACGGGCTTGCGTCGAGCTATGTCCTCCCCGTCAATTTGTATGGACCGTGGGATAATTTTGACCCTTCAACCTCGCATGTGATCCCCGCGTTGATCCGCAAGTGCATCGAGGCCGTCGAGCAGCGTGCGCCGGCGATCCAGTGCTGGGGAACCGGTTCGGCGAGCCGCGAGTTCCTGTTCGTCGACGACGCTGCAGAGGGCGTCGTCCGTGCGGCGGAGTGCATGGACGACCCTGTTCCGATCAACCTCGGCGCATCCAGCGAGATCTTGATCCGGGATCTCGTGGGCCTCGTGGCCGACGCCTGTGGATTCACGGGGCGGATCGAGTGGGACCCGGGCAAGCCCGACGGACAGCCGCGCCGTGCGGTCGATGCAACAAGGGCTCGGGAACTGCTCGGGTGGCAGGCAAACACGACCCTCGCGGATGGACTTCGCGCGACGGTCGAGTGGTATCGGCGCAACCGCGGGCATCGGTCGGGTTACGATCCGTCGCGTTCCGCGCAGGGATCAGGCTAACTGTCGTCAGGCATCGATGCGAATTCTGCTGATCAACCAGACCTTCTACCCCGATGTCGCGGCCACCGCGCAGCACGGTCATGACCTGGCGAGGTTCCTCGTCGCGCAGGGTCATGAGGTCAGCGTGATCGCGTCGCGTTCGCTCTACGGAAAGGCAGGCCGGTCGCTTCCGGCCTACGAGCGCGTCGATGGAATCGAGATTCACCGTGTCGGGCGCAGCTTCTACGGCAAGGCCGGTCTCCTCGCGCGCGGGCTCGACTTCGGGCTCTTCTACCTCTCGACGGCGATCAAGTCGATCGAGATCGGCCGCCACGATGTCTGCATCTGCCTGACGACGCCGCCGTACATCCCGCTGCTTGGCCTTGCGCTGCGATCGCTGCTCGGAACGCGCGTGGTGTACTGGGCGATGGATCTCTATCCGGATGTCCTCGTCGCGACGGGCGTCGCGAATGAGAAGTCGCTCGTCACCAAGGCGCTTGAGGCGCTGAATCGCTTTGCGCTTCGCCGCGCCGATCGCGTCGTCGTGCTCGGCCGCTGCATGGAGGACCGCATCCGCGCCAAGGGCGTCGAGATGTCGCATGTGCGTCGGATCCCGGTGTGGTCGGAGATCTTCGATGAGCCGGGCGCCGGCAAGGACCCTGCCGAGGCGCACCGCAACAACGCGTACCGCAGGCAGTGGGAGGTCGGCGACCGCACGCTCGTGATGTACTCGGGCAACTTCGGCATCGGGCACGATGTCGAGACCTTCGCCCGAGCCGCGAAGCAACTCGAGTTCGATCACAACATCATGTTCGCGTTCGTCGGCGGCGGCAAGCGGAAGGACGAGCTCCTCCGCGCGATGCGCGCCGTGAAGCTCGACCGGTTCGTCGAGGCGGACTACCAGCCGCGCGAGCGTCTTGGCGAGCTGCTTTCGGCCGCGGACATCCATCTCGCGAGCATGCGCCCGGGCTGGGAAGGCGTGATGGTGCCGAGCAAGATCTTCGGAACGCTTGGCGCGGGTCGACCGGTGGTCTGGGTCGGCGGCGCACGCTCGGAAGTGGCGTCGGTGATTCGCGACGCCGACTGCGGATTCACGATCACGCCGGGCGACGCGGATGCGCTCGCTGCGGTGATCCGCAAGCTCGCGAACGACCCTGCGCTGCGCGCCGCGATGGGCGCGCGAGCGCGGCAGACGATGATCGACCGCTGGGGCATGCAGCATGCGCTTGCGGAGTGGCGCGCGATGCTCGAGGAGATCGGGCCGTCGAGCGAACGGCCGACGCATGGCGGAACCTCCTCCGAGAGCACGCCGCACTGAGGCGCACGCGCGATGACCGAGGAACGCGAAGACACCATGATCGAGCGGCGCAGCAGCCCGTACTCCACGGGGGAGAAGCTCGGCCGCATGCTGTGGGGCTGCGCGCAGTCGACGCTCTTCCGCTTCTCGTTCCACAACTGGTACGGCTTTCGCCGCGCGCTGCTGCGCCTGTTTGGCGCGAAGCTCCACGACACCGCGAATGTGCGGCGCACGGTGCTCATCGAGTGTCCGTGGAACCTCGCCATCGGGTCGGAGAGCTCGGTCGGCGACCGCGCGATCCTGTATTGCCTCGGGCGCGTGACGATCGGCGCCCGCGTGACGGTGTCGCAGGGCGCGCATCTCTGCGCCGGCAGCCACGACTCGAGGCGCGCGACGATGCCGCTCCTTCGTCCGCCCATCGACATCGAGGACGACGCCTGGATCGCGGCCGACGCGTTCGTCGGGCCGAAGGTCCGCGTCAAGGAGGGCGCGATCCTCGGTGCGCGCGCGGTGGCGCTCGAGGATCTCGAGCCTTGGTCGATCTACCTCGGAAACCCCGCGGCACGCGTGCGTGCGCGCGAGTTCGAGCGGCGGCCGGCGGGGCTTGGCGGCTGACGGGCGGTCGCTGCTATCCTCCGAAGCTTCGAGACAGCACGCGATGCCCATGCGCCTCTACAACACATTGACGAAGTCGACCGACGAGTTCAAGCCGCTGACGCCGTCCGGCGAAGTGCTCTTCTACTCGTGCGGGCCGACGGTCTACGACGACGCGCACATCGGGAACTTCCGCTCGTTCCTCAACGCCGATGTGCTGCGGCGCACGCTCGAGCTGCATGGCCACCGCGTGAAGCATGTGATGAACATCACCGATGTCGGCCACATGACCGACGACGATGTCGCCGATGGCGGCGGCGAGGACAAGATGGCGGTCGCGGGCCGCCGCATCGCGGAGGCGAAGAAGTCGGGCAAGCTGCCTGCGGGTGCGGACATCGATCCGTCGAATCCCTATGTGATCGCCGAGTTCTACGCGCAGCGCTTCCTCGAGGACGCGCGCCATCTCGGCCTCAAGGTCGCGGTCGAGGAGCGCGCGAATCCCGCGCTCATGCCGCGGCCGACGCGTTGCGTGCCCGAGATGATCGCGCTGGTGGAGAAGCTGATCGCGCGCGGTCACGCATATGTCGCGAAGGACGGCGTCGTGTACTTCAGCGTGCAGAGCTACCCCGCGTACGGGCGGCTGTCGGGCAACACGCTCGACAACCTGCGCGAGGGCGAAGGCGGCCGCATCAGCGCCGAGCACCAGGCGGTGAAGAAGCACCCGGCCGACTTCATGCTGTGGAAGCCCGACCCGACGCATCTCATGCGCTGGCCGAGCCCGTGGGGCGAGGGCTATCCGGGCTGGCACCTCGAGTGCAGCGCGATGGCGAAGATGCTGCTTGGCGACGAGATCGACCTCCATTCGGGCGGCGAGGACAACATCTTTCCGCACCACGAGTGCGAGGTCGCGCAGAGCTGCTGCGCGAGCGGACACGCGGTGTTCTCGCGCTTCTGGTTCCACACGCGGCATCTGCAGGTCGAAGGCGAGAAGATGTCGAAGTCGAAGGGCAACTTCTTCACGGCGCGCGACTTGTTCGCGAAGGGCGTGACGCCCGCGGCGCTGCGGCTCGAGCTTGTCCGCACGCACTACCGCACGAACTCGAACTTCACGATGCAGGGGCTGCGCGACTGCCAGCGCATGATCGACCGGTGGTGCGCGGCGCGCGCGGCCGCGGCTCTTCGCACGGGCGGGAGCGGGGAGGGGCCCTTGCAGCGCGCGCTCATCGAGTTCAAGGATGCGCTCGGCGACGACCTCAATCTCGCGCGCGCGATCGCCGCGCTCAACACCGCGATCGGCGAGACGCCGGCGGGGGATGCGAAGGCGGAGCTTGCCGCGCTTGACGCGATGGATTCCGTGCTCGGCGTGTTCGAACGCAACGCGGCGCTTGCGTCGGCTGCGGCTGATGATCTCGCCGCGAAGGTCGAGGCGCTGCTCGAGCGTCGCCGCGCCGCGCGCGCCGCGAAGGACTGGGCCGAGAGCGACCGCGTGCGCGACGAGCTCACGGCGCTCGGCGTGCGCATCAAGGACGGCCCGCAGGGAACGACCTGGGAACGCGCGGTCTGACGCGACGGAATTGTCGGAAATCTTGGATTGAGCGGCTTTGAATTGCCGATCTTGTTGCTATAGTGACAGCGTCAGCATCAAGAGCAGCGGAGCAATCCGCTCGGCAACCGAGTCCTGATCCGACCACGGTGCCAAATCGATGCGGCTCGAAAACGGCTGAAAAACAGCCAAAAACGAGCACAATCGAGGATCGCGGCGAACGCCGCCCCTGCTCTTGAATGTCTGACGCGGTGCGAACGGTCCATCCGGCGCATGTGGCGTCGGCCGAGCGCACCGCGACAATTTGAAGTTGCATCCCGAGCGATGCGCGTGTCGTTGATTGGACCGTCGAGAGGTCCGTTGGCGATCGCGCATCCAGCAACCGGCCGCGAGGCAAGGTGCTGAAACGATGCGGGCGACGCCGATCGGTGCGTCGTCAACCTCGCGCGCGAGCCGCCTTCATGCGGCACGCGCATCGCCGGGATGCGCTTCCTTCCGCCCGAAGTGGCAGAGGAGTGCGCATCGTGTTCGACAACGCCGAGCCCACCATCGCGCTGAGACCATCGGCGGTCTTTCAGTTGCTGCTCTTTGGAGCGACCGAGGGAGTCCGCGACGCAGCTGCAGGGTTGCTCGAGCCTTCGGCCTCTGTACCCGCGAGCCATCTGCGATTGCTGAGAGGCAGTTTCCCATTGATGCCGAAGTGCCAGCAGATCGCGGCGCGCCTCGTCGCCACGGCGATGGTTCGGTCTCCATCGGATGCAGAACGCTTCCTCGGGCTGTATCCCGATTGGGCAGAGCTGTCGTCGAGGGCTGAATGCGTATTCGTGCACGAAACGCCGATGTACGACCCCTCGACCGCTCGTATCAACGGTCTCTTCGAGACATACACATGGCGGCGCGCGGCCTTCCGGTTGCCGAAAGCGGTGGACCAGACGGTCGAGAAGCTCCACATGGGGCGGAAACGGCGCTCAGGGCGTTGCAGCGTTCATGCCGCGCGCTGGCTGATCGAAGCTGGAGCGTTCCATGTCGCGTTTCAGGTTGGATGCCGCGACTTCAGGGGAACGAAGCACTGGCGCCCGATGCGGATCTACTCGCCGGAAGGGGTGCTGGTGAAGGAGGCGAAGGACCCCGGTGGTTTCTCGTG
>CAIXEV010000654.1 GCA_903918555.1 uncultured bacterium
ACCATCTCTGGGCAAAGGATTTTCAAATTTTATCTCGCTGCGGATCCGGGCTTCGAGCCTGCGGGATTCGAGGGGTTTCCCGCTGATTTTGCGGGTGTTTCATTCAGCGCCGCCGCCGCCGCGACAGGCGCGGTTTCTGCGCCGGTGGCCCACAGGATGCCGCCCTTGATGTGCGCCCTGAACAACGGCTCGCGGTAGCTCTCCTTGGTGTGGCCGCCGCCGGTGTACCACGCGCGCCCGCCTTCAAAGTCGTGGAACCACGCGATCGGATGGTCCTTTCCCATCGTCTCGCCCGTGATGGTCGAGGTGTCGAGGTTCGCAAGCACCTTCACTGCTCCGCGAGGATTCGTCTTGTAGACATACCACTCGTCGGTGCGGCGCCAGTTCTCAGGCAGCATGGCCGTCGAAGGATGGGTGCGGTCCTCGACGCGCACCAGCGCCTCCTGGATGTTCGGATGGGTCTTGAAGTACGCGCCGACCAGCTTGCCGTACCAGGGCCAGGTGTGCTCGGTGTCGGCGGCGGCGTGGATCCCGGCGAAGCCGCCGCCGAGGTGGATGTACCCCTCGAACGCCTTCTGCTGATCGGCGTCGAGAATGTCGCCGGTCGTCGAGAGGAAGACGACCGCCTTGTAGCGCGAGAGGTTCGCGGGGGTGAACGCCGCGGCGTCCTCGGTGGCGTCGATCTCGTAGCGGTCGCCGAGCAGTTCGCGAACGCACGCGATGCCGTCGGGGATCGAGTCGTGGCGGAATCCCCCGGTCTTGCTGAAGACGAGCAGCCGCTCGCGCGCGGGCGCGGGAGCCGCGGGCGCGTCCACGGACGGCGGGGCAGGGAGGCCGGCCGCGAGACCGGCCCAGCCGGCGAGGGTCACCACGCCAAGGAGTCCAAGCAACGCCGTGCGGCGGCGGTGCGGGTGTGCGGTCGGGGTCGGCGCGTTGCCTGCGTGCTGCATGGGAGGAAGGTCGCGCTTGCACGGGACAAAGTCAAGCATTCATTGTTCGCTTGCGATCGTTTACGCTGTGCGGGCCGCGTCTCGTCGCGGCAATCCGCCGCTTCCATGCCGGACCTCGACACCATCCTCGCGTCGGCGCCCTCGGGAGAAGAGGGTCTCGTGATGCTCGCCGCCAGGGCGGCCAAGGCGTTGGCGGAGACGACGGGATGCCAGTCGTGCGAGATCTGGCTGTGGCGCAACGGTCCGGACGGCGAGCCGAGGCTCGTTCGCATGGGTTCGGCGGGCCCCGCCATCAGCGAGGTCGACTCGGACGAGTCGCTTCGCGAGCTCGGTGATCGCGCCCTCGAGGGGGCGGGGCACAGCGCGCTCGGAGACCAGGCCACGGCCGCGCGCGTCGTGCAGATCGAGCTCGGCCTGCACGGCCATGCGCTCCTCGCCCTTGGCGACGCTCCCGCGACCGACGCGATGCTCAACTGGCTCGGCGACGCGGCGGCGGACATCGCCGAGGCGGTCGCCCGACGGCTGCCGCTCGACGAACTCGTCGAGATGAACCGCTGGCTCCTCAAGCGCAACGAGATCGACCGCCGCGTTGCGCGGTCGTTTGCGAAGATCCGCACGCTGCGCGAACTTGGCCAGACGATCGAGGAGGTCGCCGACGAGCTCTTCGAGGTCGAGTACTCGGGCATCTACTTCCTCGACCCGGACACCGGGCAGCTCCGGCTCGTGCACGCGAAGGGACTCACCGAGGAAGAGCGCGCCGCGGCTGAGCGGACCGCGCACGCGCGCCATCCCGGCTTCGTGCTGCGCACCGGCCGGGTCGTCGATGTCCGCGACACGCGGGAAGAGCCGAAGGGTGCGGGTGTTCCCGAGCCGTCGCACGGCAAGCAGATCCTCTCGCGCATGTACCTGCCGGTCCGCGTCGATGGCGTGGTGATCGGAACCGTCGGGTTCGCGAGCGCGCGGCGCGCGTCGTATTCGGCGCGTCATCGCCAGGGACTCGCGTTCCTCGCCGACTTCGCGGGCCTCACCTACGCCCGCATCGTGGCGGCGCACGAGAACGAGCGCCGCGGATCGCTCCTGGTCGCCTCGCACGGCGCCACCGAGCGCCTGCTGAGCGAGCTCGACTGGCGTGCGGCCGCGAACTCCGTGCTCGCGATGATCGGCAGCGCGCTCGACGCCGGCGTGCTCGCGCTCCTCGAAGTCGCGCCCGTGGAGGCCGGAAGCCCGCAGCCGGTCGAGTTCAGCTGGCAACCCCTGTTCGGCGCGCCCTGGCCGCACGCGGCGCGGCTGTCGGCGCCGACCGACGCCGAGCGCGAGCGGCTCTCGGCGGGGGAGTCGGTGCAGGTCGCGTTCGCCGATGCGCGGGACCCGGCGATGCTCAAGCCCGTGATGGTCGAAGGCGCGCTGTGGGGCGTGCTGGCGTACGAGCCGCGCGACGCCCGCCATCGCACGCTCGACATCGGCGAGCGAGCGGTGCTTCGGTCGCTTGCGAACGCGTTCGGGCTTGCGATCTCGCGCGGTCGCCTCGACGAGACGCTCCGCCAGCGGCAGAAGATGGAGGCGGTCGGCATGCTCGCGGCCGGCATCGCCAAGGACTTCAACAACCTGCTCTGGCCGATCCTGCTCTACACCGAGATGCTCGAGCGCAGCGTCCAGCTCGACGGGCGCATGCAGCAGATGCTGAAGGACATCCGCACGGCGGCGCGCAGCGCCAGCGAGCTCGTGCAGCAGGTGCTCGCGATCTCGCGGCGCCGCGAGCGCGTGGTCGAGCTCGTGCCGCTCGCGACGACCCTTCGCTCGGCGGTCGAGCTTCTCAGGCGTTCGGCGCCGGCCTCCGTGGAGCTTTCCGTCGAGGTCGACGCGAACATCGGCGAGGTGCTCGGCGACGCAGACTCGATCCAGCAGATGATCACCAACCTCGGCGCGCGCGCCTTCGAGACGCTTCACGGCCGCGCAGGCCAGGTGCGGATCGAGGCGTCGGCCGTCCTGCGCGCCAGCAAGAGGTTCGTCTGCATCGTGGTGCGCGACGACGGCCCCGGCCTCGACGCCGATGCGCGCACGCGGCTGTTCGAACCCTACTCGCCGCGCGGATCAGGCGCGGTGCCCGCGGCCGATCTCGGGCTCAGCGTCGTCCACCGCATCGTGTCCGAGCATGAAGGCATCATCTCGGCGCAGAGCGAGCCGTCGCGCGGCACGCGGTTCGAGATCCTGATCCCGTCCGCAGCCGGTTTGGCGTCGCGCGGCGAATCGTTGCTTGGGCCCGGGGCGCTTGGCCCCGGCTCGTTTGGCCCCGGCTCGCTTGGCCCCGCCTCGCTCGGGCCCGTCACGCCCGCTGTTCCGACGACCGCATCGACGGACGCGCGGCCAGGCGAGGTTGTGCTGGTGGTCGACGACGACCCGACGGTGCTCGAGGTCGAACGGCAGCTGCTCGAGAGCATCGGCTACACGGTCATCGCCTGTGGCGACCCGCACGACGCGATCCGCCTACTCGAGGACGGGCGTTCCACGATCTCGGTGCTCATCACCGATCTCACGATGCCCGGGCTTTCAGGCATCGAGCTCGCCGAGCGGGTGCGCGCGATCCGGCCGACGCTCCGGGTCATCTGCTGCACGGGGTACGGCGACGACCGAACCGAGCGCCAGGCGGTGGCGGCAGGCCTGCATGCGTTCGTGCGGAAGCCGATCGACCTCGACGCGCTGGCGGCGACGCTCCGAAAGACGATCGACGGCTGAACGCAGCCGTTCCCCCTCTTCAACCTGTTGGTGAACGGCCCTGCTCAGGACTGCTTGAGCAGTTGCTGCTTCGCGGCCTGGTACTCGGTCTCGTTGATGGCGCCCGAGTCGAGCGCGGCCTTGAGATCGATCAGCTGCTTGCCGAGGGTCGGGGAGTCCGACCGCGTGGTGCCGCCGACGGCGACGCAGCCCTGCAGCGCGGCGATTGCCGCGAGCGCGGGAAGCACGCGACGACCACGGAGGAGGGTGTCGCGACGGTGGGCGGCTCGAAGGACGACGGCGGGCGGCAGCTTGGAGGCGGACTTGGTCGGCATGGCGGTGGGCTGGGTTCGGGGTCGCGGTTTGCTTGGCGCATCAGACGGAGCCGCGCTCGTTCGGATTCCCACTCGGGCCATTTCGATACCGAATCGACGCGCCGACGATGCATAGATTCAGGGCCGCGGTTCCAAGGGCCCCGAAGATCGACTCCAGTTCACTGTACTTTTCGGTGTACAGGAACAAGCAGATGTTCGCGATCGCGTAGGCGGTCCACGCGGTGATCGAGATCCCGGCAGCCGTCTTGCGGCGCACGATGACCAGCAGCTGCATCATCGTGGCGGCAGGGAAGACCACCGCCGGCACCCAGCCGAGGATCTCGAAGAGCCAGTCGGGAAGATGGGAGACGGATTCTGCGGGCATCGTGCGTATATCGGGATGCGCCGCCCTTGAACTTGCGATGGTTTTTCCTCGGAGCCGAGGTCATTCGCTTGGGGGAGGAAGCATCTCAGGCTACCTTGGCAGAGATGCAGGTTTCGGACCCCCTCGCCTCGCAACGCCTGAAGCGCCCTCGGCGCGGCGAGCGGCGCATGGTGGCGCTCCTCGGGATCGGCCTGACTGCGGCGGTGCTGCTGGCGGCGGCGGCGCCAACCGAGCCCCCGGCGGCGATCCCCCCGGCGACGATCCCCCCGGCCGCCGCGAACCCCGACGACAAGCCCGCCCAGAAGGGCCTGAGCGAAGAGACGATCATCAGCCGCGCCAACGCCGCCCGCGACAGCTGGTGGGCCTACCGGGCGCTCGTGAAGCCCGCCGCGCCGGCCGTCCGCGATGCGGCCTGGGCGCGGAACGATGTCGACCGGTTCATCCTCGCGAAGCTTGAGGAGAGGGGTCTCGCGGGAGGAAGCCTCGCGGGAAAGAGCCTCGCCCCCGCGCCCGAGGCCGATCGGGTCACCCTCATCCGCCGCGCGACCTACGACCTGACCGGCCTGCCGCCGACGCCCGAGGAGATCGCCCTCTTCGTGGCCGACGCCTCGCCTGACGCCTACGAGCGGGTCGTCGACCGGCTCCTCGCGAGCCCGCACTACGGCGAGAAGTGGGCGCGCCACTGGCTCGACCTCGTGCGCTACGCCGACACCAACGGCTTCGAGCGCGACAGCGACAAGAACGCCGCGTGGAAGTACCGCGACTTCGTGGTGCGCGCCTTCAACGACGACATGCCCTACGCGCGCTTCGTGCAGGCGCAGCTGGCGGGCGACGAACTTCCCGACCGCGACTTCGAAACGCTCGTCGCGACGGGCTTCTACCGCCTCGGCCTCTGGGACGACGAGGTTCCCGATCTCAAGCAGGCGCTCGCCGACGACCTCGACTCGGTGGTCGACACCACCGCGCGCACCTTCCTCGGCATCAGCATGAACTGCGCGCGCTGCCACGACCACAAGGGCGACCCGCTGCGCCAGCGCGAGTACTACCAGTTCGCGGCGTACTTCGCGGGCGTCGCGCCCTACAAGGAAAGCCAGTTCAACTCGATCGAGGCCGACAATGTGCTGCGCATGGTGCGCAGCGACTTCGGCAAGGTCGACCCCGAGGCGGAGATCGCGGCCGCCGTCGCAAGGCGCGACGCGATCGTGGTGGAGATCCGCGCGCTCGCCGGCATCGACCCTGCGTCCGCAGCCTTCCCCGACAGTGCACCCGCGAACGGGCTCGTCGCGCACCTCGCGTTCGAGGACGCGAAGGCCGCGCAGGCGGCGAACGCTGCGCCGGGCGGCGCGCCCGCGAGCGTGCGCGACGCCGGATTCGAGGCGGAAGGCCGCATCGGCAAGGCGTTCCGCTTCGATGGCGGCGACGACCGCGTGGAGATCGCGCGGCTGGTTGGCGACGATTTCACCATCGCGTTCTTCTTCAAGACCACCGACTTGGGCGGCGGCTCCGACGGCGACCGCCGCTGGTTCCTCGGCAAGGGCCTCGTCGACGGCGAAGTGCCTGGAATCGTGCGCGATTTCGGCGTCTCGCTGATCTCGCACGGCTATGTGAGCGCGGGCACGGGCGACCCCGAGACCTTCGTCAGCTCGGGCCCCGGCCACAACGACGGCCGCTGGCACCATGTCGCGTTCACGCGCGAGCGCTCGTCTGGCGACATCGTGCTGTATGTCAACGGCTCGCCCGTCGACCGCGCGCGCGGTTCGACCGCGCGTCTCGACACGCCGCGCAAGCTCGCGATCGGCGCCATGCTGCCGGGCGGCGGCGCGTTCGCGGGCACGATCGACGAAGTGCGCATGTACGACCGCGTGCTCGGCGAGCAGGAGGTCCGCGCGATGGCGCTCGGCCTCGCGTCGCCCGAGGCCGCGCGCGCGTCGAT
>CAIXEV010000655.1 GCA_903918555.1 uncultured bacterium
AACCTGCAGAAGTTCGCCCGCAATCGCGCAATCTCGCAATCGCAGTCTCGGGCAGGGCGTTTCCCCTGCCATCATGCACCAGATGCCACACGCACGCGGCGTACTCGGACCCCTCGCCCTTCGGCTTCTCGTCGCGGCGGTCGCCCTCGGCGCCGCGGTCGCCGCGCCGGCGTCGGCACAGTGGACGACGGCGCCCGTCAGCGCGCCGAACCTCCAGTACCGCACCTTCTCGAGCGCAGCCGCGGGAACGACGGTCAGCTACCACATATTCGTCCCGCCCACCTATGCGTCGCAACCGAACGCCCGCTTTCCGGTCCTCTACTGGCTGCATGGCTCGGGCGACCCGATCGCGGGCATCTCGCCAGTGAGAAGCTACCTCGCCTCGGGAATGGCGCAAGGCAAGATCCCGCCGATGCTCGTCGTGTTCCCGAACGGCATGAACTACAGCATGTGGTGCGATTCGAAGAACGGCGTCGTTCCGATGGAGACGGTCGTGCTCGACGAACTCATCCCGCACATCGACGCGACCTTCCGAACCATCGCGCGTCGAAGCGGCCGCATCGTCGACGGCTTCAGCATGGGCGGCGCGGGCAGCGGCAGGTTCGGATTCCGCAGGCCTGATCTCTTCGCGGGCGTCTCGATGCTCGGCGCGGGTCCGTTGCAGCTCGACTTCCTCGAAGAGCCGCTCGGCGGCTCCACTTCGGAACAGCTTCGTCTCCAGATCTTTGAGACGGTCTGGGGCAGCGATCCGCTCTACTACCTCTCGCAGAATCCCCGCACGATCGTGACGGACCGCGCCGAAGCGGTGATCGCCGCGCAGACGCGCGTGCGCCAGGGGATCGGCTCGCTCGACTCGCTTGTGCCCATGAACCAGGAGTTCGACGCCCTTCTGACCAAGCTCGGCATCGCGCACGCTTTCACGGTGCTGCCCGGCCTCGATCACAACGCGGGCGCCGTGCTGAACGCGCTCGGCCAGGCGAACTGGGACTTCTACAACTCGGCGCTTGCGATTCCGTGCAAGCTCGCGGCGGACATCGATTGCAACGGCACGGTCGACAGCGCGGACCTCGCGGAAGTGCTGGCAAACTGGGGCGAAGGCAACGGCCCCGCCGATCTCAACGGCGACGGCTTCATCAATTCCGCTGATCTCGCCCAAGTGCTTTCGAGCTGGGGCCCGGTTCCGTGAGGACGAACGGCTCGGCGTCTATTCGCGCTCGTCGATCCACGCCTGCTGGATCGCCTCGAGGATGCGCTCGTTGCACGGGTGGCCCGGCTGTTCCTTGAAGCCGGGCAGCGCCTCGACCAGCGACTTGAGGCGCGGAAACGAGATCGACACGGGATCGATGTCGCCGTGGCGGTCGACGAGCTCCTCCGAGATGCGCCCGACATCAAGCCAATGCATGCGCGACTCCCCGTTCAGTGCGGGATTTCCTTCACGGCGTTGCGGTTCCACGACGGCACGCGCACCACGATCGGCACGCGCTTGCCTTCGCCGAGATCCTTGAGCTCGCACTGGCACGCCAGCCGCGAGGTGCGGCGGATGCCCGGCGCCTCCTCGACGCGGTCTTCCTCGTCCTCGGTCGCCTCGCCCACCTGCTGCGCGCCCTGCTCGAGGTAG
>CAIXEV010000656.1 GCA_903918555.1 uncultured bacterium
CGGCAGGCCGCTCGCGGCGATGTGACGCAGCATCGAGGCGATTGCCGCAGCGCGCCGCGCGGCGCCCGCGGTGTCGCCCGCGACGAAGGTTCGCGCCGCGTCGGCTGCAAGCATCGCGCCGCCGTTGCGCACGCCTCGGAAGAGCTCGACGAGTTCGGGCGGCAGCTTGCGCGCATTGCCGTCGAAGTCGACTTCGGCGAATGTGCACTGGCCCATCTCGGTCACGCGCAACAGCGCCTCGATCTGCGGCTGCGCCTGCTCGAGCGTGCGGGCAAACGACGGCCACGAGCCCTTCGCCTTCGAGGCGTCGAGCGAGAGGCCCATGGCGTTGAAGACGAGGTAGCGCGCATTCTCGCTGCTTGAATCGGGGAACTTCGCGAGCACGGCCGGGTACTCGAGCGCTGCGCCGGACGCGACAGGCGGCGTTGCGGCCGGAGGCGCCGCGGGAGTGGTTGGCGCAGGCGCTGGCGCTGGCGCAGGCGCAGGCGCAGGCGCGGGCGCGTCTCCGCCACAACCAAGCGGCGTCACGACGAGAAGCGAGAGAGCGAGAAGCGAGGGTGCGGCGAATCTGCCAATGGTCGTGGTGGATGCGAACATTGTCGCACTATAGCTGGAGTTCGCGTCATCGCGCACCGCGCGGATCTACACCGCCCGGTGCATCATCAGGCTGTCGACCGCGCCGAGCGTCGCGTGCATGTAGGCGCCCGGCGAGCGGCCGATCACGCGGAAACCCTTGCGTTCCCACAGCGCGACCGCGCGGGCGTTCGTCGACACCACGAAGTTGAACTGGATCGCCACGAAGCCGCGTTCGCGCGCGCGCTGGATCGAGTGGTCGCACATCGCGCTGGCGACGCCCTTGCCCCACGCGTCGGGGCGCACCATGTAGCCGCCTTTTCCGATGTGCGACCCCGGCCCAAGCTGCGCGGGGCGCAGGAAGTAGGTGCCCACGACATCGCGGGCGTCGGGGGTGCCGCCGGGGGTGCCGTCGGGGGTGCCGCGATCGGCCACCCATGTTTCGAGCGACGGCGCGCGCCAGTACGCAAGCGCAGCCTCGCGCGTCCAGTCGCGGGGCAGCGCCCAGGTCTCGCCC
Source organism: uncultured bacterium (assembly GCA_903918555.1). Classification (GTDB taxonomy): domain Bacteria; phylum Planctomycetota; class Phycisphaerae; order Phycisphaerales; family SM1A02; genus QWPT01. Next base: position 1,091 of record CAIXEV010000656.1, read on the forward strand.
GCGCGCACGGTCGGCTCGATGATGTGCCAGAGCGCGTCGTCGTCGCGGTCGTCTGCAAGGCGGAAGTGCATCCGGGCAGGGTAGCGCGGGCGAATCGGATTTCGCGTCATTCGGCTGCCTTGCGGGCCGCAGGCGTTTCGCATCTCATGCGCCGATGCATCGCGCAAGGCCGTTTCAGCCGTCGAGCGTGGCCGGGGCCGTCCTCTTTGGATTACTTGCATTCCTGACGGCCTGCGCGGCGAGGCCATCGGCGCGGCCAGACGAGCCGCCGCGCCCGCTCAACATCGTGCTTCTCTACGCCGACGACTGGCGCCATGACACGCTCGGTTGCGCGGGAAACCCGGTCGTGCGCACGCCGGCGATCGACGCGCTCGCGCAGGACGGCGTGCGCTTCACGCACAACTCGGTCACCACCTCGATCTGCGGCGTCAGTCGCGCGAGCATGATCACGGGCCAGTGGATGTCGCGCCACGGAAACCGCGCATTCGGCATGTTCGCCACGCCGTGGAGCGAGACCTTCCCCGCGCAGCTGCGTGCGCACGGCTACTGGGTCGGCCATGTCGGCAAGTGGCACAACGGCGCGTTTCCTGCGGCGGAATACGACTTCGGCGCGGGGCGGCTTGCGAACGGCACGCACTGGATCACGCAGCCCGACGGCACGCGCATTCATGTCACCGAGAAGAACGGGCGCGATGCGCTCGAGTTCCTGCGCACGCGTCCCGAGGGCAAGCCGTTCTGCCTGACGGTCGCGTTCTTCGCGCCGCACGCGGAGGACGGCAACCCGCAGCAGTATCTGCCGCAGTCTGCGAGCATGGCGCTCTACCGCGATGTCTCCGTGCCCGCGCCGCGCACCGCGACCGACGCTGCGTTCCGCGCGCTGCCATCGTTTCTTGCGAACGAGCGCAACGAAGGCCGCCGGCGCTGGGGCTGGCGGTTCGACACGCCCGAGCGGTACCAGGAGTTCATGAAGAACTACTACCGCCTCGTGACCGAAGTCGACGCCGCGTGCGGCCGCATCGTCGACGAACTGCGGCGCGAAGGTGTGCTCGACGAGACGCTCGTGATCTTCACGACCGACAACGGCTACCTGCACGGCGAGCACGGGCTGGCCGACAAGTGGTATCCGTTCGAGGAGTCGATCCGCGTGCCGCTGGTCGTGCGCGACCCGCGAATGCCCGCGGAGCGCAGGGGAACGACCGACGACGCGTGCACGCTGAATGTGGACCTCGCGCCGACGATCCTCGCGGCGGCGGGGGTCGCGCCGCCTCGGGGCATGCAGGGCCGCGATGTGGCGCCGCGGTACCTGCCGCCGGGCGCAGCGTTGCCCGCGCCGCGGCGCACGGAGTTCTTCTACGAGCACCCCACGATCCAGAGCAAGGACTTCATCCCAGCGTCCGAAGCGCTCGTGACGCGCGACTGGAAGTTCATCACATGGCCCGAGTTCGGCGTCGAGCAGCTGTTCGACCTGCGCAACGACCCGCTGGAGGAGCACGACGCGGCGCGCGATCCCGCAAACCGCGCGCGGCTCGACGAGATGCGGGCACGGCTCGACGCCCTGCGCCGCGAGGCGCGGTAGCGGGCGCCCGAGTCGACACCCCCCCGAAAACGCGAAAGGCCCCCGTCCGCAGGTGGACGCCCGAGTCGAAACGCCCCCGAAAAAGCGAGAGGCCCCCGTCCGCAGACGGGGGCCGCTCATTCGATGGGCGATACTGGACTCGAACCAGTGACCTCACGGGTGTGATCCGTGCGCTCTAGCCAGCTGAGCTAAGCGCCCGCAGGCCAAAGTGTAGCACGCCGTCGCGGCGCGTGGCAAACCTCGGCGCATTGCCCCGCGGTAGCGCGGATTGCGGCGTTCGCGACCACCGTGACCGATGGGGCGGACCGACGCCCGAGAATCGCCAAATTCGCTGAAACCGAGACTCGCGCGTCCAACGATGCGTGGTTGCCCCCTAGGTCGGGTGTCTTGCTCTCTCAAGCAGACTCCTCGGCCTGTCCGCCGAGCGGCACAACAGTGGAGCAACCAGCATGTCGCCATCTATCCGTACCGCCGTCCTCGCCACGCTCGCACTTCTCGCGCCGGCCGCGACGGCGCGGGCGCAGACGATCTGGGACCTGTACTACGAGTCTGCGGCGGTTGCGGCGCCGGACGGGGCGGCAGACGACTGGTTCGGCACCGCGGTTTCGTTGTCAGGTGACACGCTCGTCGTTGGGGCGCCATTCGACGATGTCGGTCTGAACGCCGACCAAGGCACCGTGCGCATCTATGTGCGGAGCGGTGACAGCTGGGTTCTTCAACAAGTCCTTACCCCGGCGGACGGACAGGTCGGGGATTGGTTCGGCTACTCGGTCGCGCTGTCAGGCGACACGCTGGCGGTCGGAGTGCCGGACGACGACGTAGGGGTAAACGCCATTCAGGGCAGCGTACGGGTGTACACACGCAGCGGCGGCATGTGGACGCCGCAGGCGACGCTCACGACTCCAGACGGGCAGGCGAACGACCGCCTTGGCCGTTCCGTCTCGCTCTCGGGCGACACGCTCGCGGCGAGCGCGTGGTACGACACGGTCGGCGCCAACGCGCTCCAGGGGTCCGTGCGGGTGTTCACACGCAGCGGGGCTGTCTGGACGCATCAGCAGGCCCTCACCGCGCCGGATGGTGCGCAGAGTGACTTCTTTGGGAATTCTGTCTCGCTCTCGGGCGACACGCTGGCGGTGGGGGTGCAGTGGGACGATGTCGGCACGAAAACAGACCAAGGCAGCGTGCTGTTGTTCATTCGGAGCGGCACGGTTTGGAGCGTGCAGCAGACGCTGACAGCGTCGAACGGTGCGCTCGGAGACCAGTTCGGTTATTCCGTCGCGCTGTCAGGCGACACGCTGGCGGTGGGGGCACCCTTTGACGACAGTGGTTCGAATCAAAACGCGGGCAGTGTGAACGTGTTCACCCGAAACGGGACTATCTGGACCGAGCGGTCGATGCTGGTGGCGGCGGACGGCATGCAGAGCGACTTCTTCGGCGGGGCCGTTTCGCTGTCCGCTGACACGCTCGCGGTGGGTGCGCCGTACGACGGAGTCGGGGCAAACTCAAGCCAGGGCAGTGTGCGCGTATTCGTGCGGGATGGCAACGCGTGGATCCCAACGCGAACATTCACCGCAGCAGACGGCGCAGCGGGCGACGGGTTCGGCAACGCCGTCTCGATCGTCGACAGCACGCTCGTGGTTGGCGCGTCGTCCGACAATGTTGGCTCGTTCGTGGACCAAGGCAGCGTCCGCATCTTCAACGCCTCCCGCGCCCTGAACGCGACGACAAGCCTCCTCTACCCGAGCCTTGCCTCGGCGATCGCCGGGTCTGCGGCCGGCGACAGGCTTGTCGTCGGCAGCCGCGCCTTCTCCGAGGCCACCGGCATCATCGACGCCTCCCAGAAGCGCTTCACCTTCACCGCCGTCGAGCCGCTCGTGCTTGCGGAAGGCGCGCTCCTGAACCTCGCGAACGACACGGTCTTCGAGAAGTCGCTCGATGTCGACGCTGGCGGGCTGACGATCGCGGGCAAGCTGCAGGCGCCCGTCGGCGGCAACCTCGTCTTCGTGCAG
>CAIXEV010000657.1 GCA_903918555.1 uncultured bacterium
CCATGAAAGGCCCAGCCATGAAAGGCCCAGCCATGAAAGAGGCCCACCCATGAAAAAGGCCCATGCATGAAAAAGGCCCATCCATGAAAAAGGCTCTTGGCATCATCGCCATCTTCCTCGCGATCTTCGTGTTCGCGTCGCTCTACGGCGAGAACTTCCTCACCGGCATCAACCTGATGCAGCTGACGCAGCGGACCGCGCTCTACGCGATCCTCGCGCTCGGCGCAGCGCTCGTGATCGTGACCGGCGGCATCGATCTCTCGATCGGCTCGGTCGTCTGCCTTGCGGGCATCACGACGCCGTGGCTCCTGATCGAGCACGAGTGGTCGCCGTGGGCGGTGGTGCCGACCGTGCTCGCGATGTCCGCGGGCATCGGGCTCTTCCACGGGCTCCTCATCACGCGGCTCAAGCTGCAGCCGTTCCTCGTCACGCTCTGCGGCCTCCTTCTCTACCGCGGCATCGCGCGCTGGATGACGGGCGACCAGACGCAGGGCTTCATGGGCGAGCACGGCGACCTCCGCAAGCTCGCGACCGGCCGCTTCGAGATCCCCGGCGTCGAGAACTTCCTGCTGCCCGCGACCGTGATTCCCGCCGCGATCCTCGCGATCGTGATCGGCGTCTTCTACTCGCGCACCGTCTGGGGTCGCTGGCTGCTCGCGACCGGCCGCAACGAGAGCGCCGCGCGCTACTCCGGCATCCCGACCGCGGGGCTCGTGACGATCTCGTATGTCGGCTGCAGCCTGCTCGCGGGCTTCGGCGGCATGCTCTTCATCTTCGACATCAGCAGCGCGCAGCCCTCCGACTTCGGCAACTTCTACGAGCTCTACGCGATCGCCGCGGCCGTGCTCGGCGGATGCAGCCTCCGCGGCGGCGAGATCAGCGTGATCGGCGTCATCTTCGGCGCAGCGACGCTGCAGGTGCTGCGCACGACCATCATCCTCGTCGGCCTCTCGTCGCAGCTCGAGTTCGCCGTCATCGGCGCCGTGCTTCTTCTCGGCGTCGCGGCCGACGAAGGCGTCCGCCGCTTCCTCTCGCGCCGGCTCGAGCGCTCCGCTGCGGCGGCGCGCTGAGTCTTCGACCCACCGACCAATCCCACCCAGCAGTTCCCACCCAGCAGTTCCCCCCCAGGAGATCCCATGCAAGTACCAGCGACCCTCGCACTCCTCGCGCCGCTCGCCCTCGCGGCCTGCGCCTTCGCACAGCAGCCAGCGGCCGCGCCGCCGGCCCAGCCCGCGCCGCCCGCGGCCGAGATCACGAAGAAGGACTGGGGCACCGTCGACGGCAAGCCCGTCCACCTCTGGACGCTCCGCAACGCGCGCGGCATGGAGGCCGAGATCAGCGACTACGGCACGATCATCGTGTCGCTCAAGGCGCCCGACGCCGGCGGCAAGTTCGACGATGTGGTGCTCGGCCGCCCGAGCGCCGCGGACTATGTGGCGCGCACCCAGTACTTCGGCTGCACCGCCGGCCGCTGCGCGAACCGCATCGCCAAGGGCCGCTTCACGATCGACGGCAAGGAGCACGCGCTCGCGACCAACAACGGCGCGAACCACCTCCACGGCGGCGTGAAGGGTTTCGACAAGGTGGTGTGGAAGGGCGAGGCGAAGATGACCGACGCCGGCCCGAGCGTCACCTTCACCTACCGCTCGCCCGATGGCGAGGAGGGCTACCCGGGCAATGTCGACGCGACGGTCGTCTACACGCTGACGAACGCCAACGAGCTCAAGGTCGACATGAGCGCGACCACCGACAAGCCGACGGTCGTGAACCTCGCGCACCACACCTACTGGAACCTCGCGGGCCACGGCTCCGGAGACATCCTCGGCCACCTGCTGATGCTCCCCGCGAAGCGCTACACGCCGGTCGACTCGACGCTCATCACCACGGGCGAGATCGCGCCGGTGTCGGGAACGCCGCTCGACTTCACCGTGATGAAGCCGATCGGCAAGGACTTCGCGGCGATGCCCGCCACCAAGGACGATCCCGGCGGCTACGACCACAACTTCGTGCTCGACAAGAGTCCCAATCAGAACGGGCTCTGGCTCTCGGCGATCCTGATGGAGCCGAAGTCGGGCCGCATCATGGAAGTCTGGTCGAACCAGCCGGGCATCCAGTTCTACACGGGCAACTTCCTCGACGGCATCCCCGGCAAGAACGGAGCCGTCTACCAGAAGAACGGTGCGCTCTGCCTTGAGACGCAGGCGTTCCCCGACTCGATCAACAAGCAGGGTCAGGATGGAAAGATGAAGGACGGCTGGCCGAATGTCGTCCTGCGCCCGGGCGAGACCTACAGCCACTCGATGTTGCACCGCTTCTCGACGGTGAACCGCTCCTTGCCCGCCGCCCCGACGGCGCCGGCCGCGAAGTAGGCGAGACGCCACGCAGCAGATGACGACGCCGGCGCGCCCTTCGTGCGCCGGCGTTGTCGTTCTGCCGCGGCGAAAAACACAGCGCGCGCGGTTGCCCGCGCGCGCGTGGAGGCTAAAAGGGGTTCGTTAGCGACGGCGGCGGCGAGTCATCGCCGCAAGACCGAAGGCCGCGAGCGCGCCGGGTGCAGGCACGGCGCTGATCGAGACGGAGTAGTTCATGAAGGAGTTGCCGGTGCCGGACGCCACGGCTGCGGCGCCCGAGACATCGAGCTGGTAGCTGGTGCCAGCGACGAGCGAGAGCTCGAGCGAGTCGTTGGCGCTGCTGCTGGTCGAGTAGAGCACAGTGCCCGTCGCGACCTCGCGGAGGACGACCGAGACGCCGTTCGACGCGCCAGCGCCGAAGGACTGCAGGTTGGTGCCGACGCTCACAGCCGCGAGCATGGCGCTGTCGACCGTGAACACGACGCTCGACAGGCTGTTGCCGCTGAGCGGGCCACCGAAGCTGGCGGCGTTCGAGAAGAGCTGGGCGAAGGCGCCGAAGCTCATCGATTCGACGCCGAGCGTCGAGCCCTGCTGCACCGCGCCCGACACGAAGGGCGCGTTGTAGCTGCGGAACTCGAGGAAGTCGCCGAAGGCGGACGACGACGGGCTCGCCGTGCCGCTGGGCGAAGTCAGCGCGATCGAACGCAGCGACGAGGTGTAGACGAAGCCGGCCTGGGCCGACGCGGCGGCGGAAAGCGCCGCGGCGACCGCAGTGAGCGAGAGGATGGACTTCTTCATGTTCTTCATCGTGTTCTTCGTCGTGTGGTTCGTCGTGTTCTTGGTCGTGTTCTTCGTCGCCGTGGACCTATCGAAACTGCGGAGAGGAGCAGGCAGCAATCAGCGCCTGCGGCGTCGCTTGCCCACCGCGCCGGCCAGCGCGAGAAGCGCAGCCGAAGCAGGGCCAGGAACGATCGAGAAGCTGGCGTTGAAGCTGCTGAACGCGTTGCCGGCGCCCGTCGCGCTCGAAGACGCAAGGGCCTCGAGGCGGTAGGTGTTGCCCGAGACCAGCGTCAGCGTGTCCGAGGCGTTCGCGCTGCTCGAAAGCACCAGGCGCACCGTGTTCAGCGTCACATCGGTCAGCTTGATGAAGACGGTCGAGCTGCCGACGCCGCCGATCGTCTGGCTGAGGCCGATCATCCAGCTGACATCGAGGGTCGCGGCGCCGTCGTCGCTCATCGCCACGAAGGTCGCGTCGAGCGTGCTCTCGCCGATGGCCGAAGCCCCAGCCGCGCCGATCGCCTGGCTGGCGCCGACGAGGCTGATGGAAGTCGATCCGAGGTCAGAGCCCTGGTTCGCGAGCGACGAAACGCCGGCGCCCGAGACGAACGCGGAGCCGAACCAGTTCCCGAACAGGCTGGTCGACTTCGTGTCTGACGACGACGGAACGACAGCCGAAACGACTCGGTTGGAGGTCGAATACACAAACCCCGCGTCGGCGGTTTGCAAACCAACCAACGCAGCGGCCGCAAGCGCGGCAGCGCGTGAGATAGAACCCATTTTCCAAACTCCCTACACACGAACGAGTTCCCGCTCGTTCGTCCCTTTTCGCCGGCACCCTACATGCCGGCATCTCAAACCACGGAGATCTCCTACGCGGCATAAGCCGCACAGCCCTCCGAGTCGGAACCTACCACGGGAACGGGCGAGGCCAAGAAAACCGCACTGATTTCAGGCGATTCTTTGCGGGAACCTTGCGGAATCGCGACAGATGGTCACCGCCAGGCGCCGATCGGTGCGCCCAAGGGCCAATATCTTCATCTCCCGAGGCTCAGGATTGCTGTTTTGGCGTGGCAGCATCCGATAACGCAACATCCACCCTCTGGATGAGGGGTTTTAACCCTTCGATGGGCGCGTCTTCGGGGGTTCGTCTCGGATGACAGCGAGCTGGTCTGCCGCGCCGTAGAGCGATCCATCGACGGGGGGCAGCCCGAGCAGGCGCAGGCAGAGGTTCCCGGCGTCGCCGTTTCGGACTGGCTGCGGCTTGGCCGCGGTGTCGAGCTGCGTCTCGCGGTCCGGCCACGCGCGCCCAGGGTTGAGCGCGCGCAGGTCCGCCGCCGCGCCGCCGCCGAGCCAGACCGCGAACGGGATGCGGAAGTTGATCGGCGCGGCCTTGTCGGTGTGCGACTTGAACGGCACGCCGCCGCCGTGGTCGGCGGTGAGGACGATCGCGGTGTTGCCGCGCAGGGCGGGGCTCGACTCGATCGCGTCGAGGATCGTGCCGAGCGCGCCGTCGGCGTCCTTGACCGCGGCGAGATAGTCGCTGCCGGCGGCGAGGTCCCAGCCCGTCGCGTGCCCCGCGAAGTCGGGCGCGCCGATGTGGACGAACGCAAAGCTGGGCGCGGGCGACCGCCGCAAGGTGTCGGCGACGATTCCACCGAGGTCCGACGCACGCGTGGTGTAGAGGGCGCGGTCGATCTTGTGGCGGCCGTCGTCCTTGCCGACGCCGTCGGGCGCGCCCGACGCGTCGCTGTAGCTCTGGGTGAGCAGCACGAACTTCGTCTTGGTGACGGCGATGGTGGTGTCGACGCCGTGGTCGTGCGCGACATCGAAGACGCTCTGCACATACGAGCGCTTCTGGGCGTGCAGCGTGCCGCCCTGCGCCTCGGCGGGCGGGTCGGTGTTGGCGATCCAGCCGTGCCCCGAAGGTCCGAGGACCGGTCGGCCCGTGAGCATCGACAGGTGGTTGGGCAGCGTGACGGTGTAGTCGGGGTCGGTGCGGGCCTCGAGCGTGTGCGGGCCGCTCAGGATGCGCGCGAAGTTCGGAAACTGCTCGAGCAACGGCGTTTCGAGGCAGTCGGGCCGCAGGCCGTCCACGCTGATCAGGAGGACATGGTCGAAGACCTCGGGAACGCGCGGTGGCGTGGTGATCTCGGCGGAAGGGGCCGTCACCGCCGCCCGTTGCGGGGTCGGCGCGCCGCGCTCGCAGGCGACGAGCGCGAGCGCGATCGCGGGGACGACGAGGTGGCCGAGGCGCATGCGGCTACGGTACCGCGTCTCGCACGAGATCCGCGCCGAGGGAGCGGATCTCCTCGACGCTTCGCACGCCCGCGAGCGCCATGGCAAGCTCGAACTCGCCCGCGAGCATGGCGAGGGCGCGCGCGACGCCGGCCTCG
>CAIXEV010000658.1 GCA_903918555.1 uncultured bacterium
GAAGCGGTAGCTCTCGTCGGCGGGGTCGTAGCCGAGGCCGATGACATGGGCGCCGTCGCCGTTGGGGCCGACGGGCATGAGCTCGGAGAAGTCGCTCGAGAAGAGATCGGCGTGCTCGGCGAGGAACCGCTCGGCGCTGTCTACGGGGTTGACGCCGTGCGAGAAGGCCGCGCCGTAGACGCGGCTCACGCGTCCGCCGCGCTCGGGCTCGTCCGCGTAGATCGCTGCGCCTCGATGTGCCTTCAGGAAACGCTCGCGCAGCGCGGTCGTCTCACGGGACGAAGCAACCTGCGCGTGCGAAAGGGCGGGGCAGGCCGCCTGCAGCGCGAGCAACGCGGCGACCCTGAGAATGAAGGCTCTGAAGGCTGGCATCTCTCGACCCCTTTGCGAAGGGCCTCTCGCAGGACGGGCCCGCCTAATCCTGACCCCAAAACACGGCGGCGCCCCAAAATCCCAGCGGAATTCAACCGTCGCAACCCGCACAGTCCACCCAGGCCGAACGATTCCTCCAGTCGGAATCCCTCGGCGTTCCGTCACTCGCGGGCGGCTTCGCAACCGTGCGCGAGTTGCCTCGGCTACCCTGCTCGACCCTTGGCGGGAACGCAGTTCGCATGGCTGACAAGAAGAAGAACAAGTCCGATGGTGGCGAGGCGCGCGAGCCGGTTGTCGAGAACCGGAAGGCGCGGTTCGACTACGCCGTCACCGACACGCTCGAGTGCGGGCTCAAGCTCGTCGGCACGGAGGTGAAGAGCCTTCGGCTCGGCCAGGCGAGTCTCGCGGAGGGCTGGGTGCTCGCGCAGGTCGATCCGCCGCAGCTGACGCTGATGAATGTGACCATCGCCGAGTATCCACCTGCAGGCGCGAACCGCCAGCACGATCCGATTCGCCAGCGGCGGCTGCTCGCGCACGCGCGCGAGATCGTGAAGTTCGCGACCGAAGCGAAGGCGAAGGGCGCGACGCTCGTGCCGCTCAAGATCTACTGGGTGAAGGGGCGCGCGAAGGTGCTGGTCGGCATCGGCCTCGGCAAGAAGCAGCACGACAAGCGCGAGTCGATCGCGAAGCGCGAGGACGCGCGCGACATGGACCGCGCCGTCCGCCGCAAGGCTTAGAGCGCCAGATCGTGGCTGCGCTGACGCGGAGCTTGTTTTCGCACCAAGAGTTTTCGTGCCTCCGTGAGAGACCTGACTCGGTGACGAGCACAAAGTGAGACGCCAGCTCGGGGGAACGCCGGCTACGGAAACGCCAGTTAGGACGGCACCGCGATCGCCTTGCCGTTGTCCTCGTCGCGTTCGCCGCAGGCGCATGCGACCACGATCTCGGCGACCTTCTCAGGCGGCATCGCGCGCGACGGCGGAATCACATTCTCGGGGAAGTTCTTCCGCAACAGCGGGGTCTCGACGGCGCCCGGGTTGATGGCGAATCCCTTCACGCCGATCGCCTTGCCCTCGGCCTTGATCGAGCGCGCGAAGCTGTCGACGGCGGACTTGCTCGCCGCATAGGCGAAGAAGCCCGGGAACGGATCGCTCGTTCCGATGGTCGACACGATCGCGACGCGGCCCGCGCGCTGCTTCTTGAACTGCGGCCACGCGCGCACGATGAGGTTCGCCGGGCCGAAGGTGTTGATGAAGAACGCTTCCTCGAGGATTTCCTCGGTGGTGCGGTCGATCGGCGCGAGCGGCGCGACGCCTGCCGCGAGGACCAGGGTGTCGAGCCGGCCGAACGCTTGAATCGTCTTGTCGACGACTTCATGCGCGAGGCCGCTGTCGGCGATGTCCGCGGTCATCACGAGGTGGCGCGTCGGATCGGCGAGGGTCGCGCGCACGCCGTCGAGCTTCTCCTGGGTGCGGCCGACGAGGACGACGGCATGTCCGCGCGCGGCGAGCATGCGGGCGCAGGCTGCGCCGATGCCGCTGCCGGCGCCGGTGACGATGGAGACTGGATGGTCGCTCATGGACTCTTGTTCGCTCATGGGCTCCCGTTCGCACGGGGGCTGCCAGCCGATTCGCAGCCCCGCGAACTCAGGCGAAGAGACGCACGAGATCGTTGTAGAAGGTCAGGAGGAACACGCCCGCGACGAGCGCGATGCCGGCGAGCGCCGCAGCGTTCTGGAACGCGATCGACGGCGGCTTGCCTCGGATCTTCTCGTACATCAGGAACATGAAGAGCCCGCCGTCGGCGATCGGGATCGGCAGCGCGTTCACGACGGCGAGGTTGACGCTGATGAGCGCGAGGAAGAACAGGATGTACATGAAGCCCTCGTCGGCGACCTGCGTGCCCGTGTGCAGGATGCCGACGGGGCCTTGCAGTTGCTCGACGCCGACCGATCCGCGTCCGACGCGGTCGAGCGTCAGGAAGACCTGCTCGACCATCAGGATCGTCTGGCGGAAGCCCATCGCGATCGCCTTCAGCGGATTGCCATCGGCGGTGAGCACGGTGAAGTTCGGATCGAAGATCACGCTCGACAGCGGGAATTCGTAGCCAAGCGTGCGCAGCGCGGCGAGATCCTCGGGGGCGAGCACCAGCTGCATCTCGGTCGGGGCTGCGTCGGGAGACGGGTCGCGCATCGTGACGCGCAGCGCGAGCGGCGAGTCGCCCGTATGCATCGAGTCGCCCGTATGCATCTTGGCGGCCGCGATGAGCGCGGCGCGCATCGCGAAGAAGTCGGCGATGGGCGAGCCCTCGATCGACTCGATCCACCCGAGCGGCATCGTCTTGAGCGCGGCGGCGGGCGTCGCGCGCGTGCCGGGCGCGGCGGCCGCATCGGTCGGCGCCGATGCGACGACTTCGCCGATCGTGTTGGCGAGACGCGGGAGGTCAAGCGCGAAATCAAGGTAGGCGCCCGCGCGGCCCTTGGAGTCGGTTCGCACCGACACCGCGACCTCCTTGCCGTCGCGGAGCACAAGCGCCGGAATCGTGGCGTTCGGCGACGCGTTGAGCGTTCGGCGCAGTTCAGACTCGCGCGGTCCCTGCAGCGAGCCGATGCGGAGGAAGACATCGCCGGGCTTGAGCGCGTCGTGGTTCAGGCTCGACTTGTCGAGCATCCGAACCTTGGGAAGCGGCGCGAATCCGACGAGGCTCAGTTCCTCGGCGCTCGCGCGCCCATCCGCCGCGGGAGCGAGGAGGCCGCCGAAGAGCGGGCGAGGCGACACCTTGGTCTCGAACTCCGCGGCGGGGGAGTCCTCGGTCGCGGGGCGCCGCCAGACGATGTTCAGCGGCTCTCCGCCGGAATTGCGCGCGGCGCGTTCGAGATCCGCGAAACTCTCGGCCGCAACGCCGTCGACGCGGAGCGCGATCGACCCGGGGCGAACGCCCGCGTCGAACAGGGTCGCGTCGCTCTCCTTGATCGCTCCGGCCACCACCTCGCGCGAGGCGCGAACATCGGTGATCGTCGCGCTGCGGGCCGTGTCGACGCCGATCGAGAGAAGCCCGACATTCGGGTCGCGCTCGGGCAACACGCTGAAGCGATGCCTCGCATCGCCGCGCGCCACCGTGATCTCGAGGGCCGTGTCCGGCTTCGCCATCGCGGCGGCCAGACGCAGGTCGAGGAAGGTCTGCGCGGGCTCGCCGTCGATCGAGACCACGCGGTCGCCGGGGCGCAGGCCGTTCGGCACGCCTTCGTCGAGCGAGGTCGCGCGCATCGCAGGGGAGTTGGGGATGATCGCGCCGATCGTCGGCGCCGGGAACCGCACGCCGGCAAGGAAGGCGACCAGGAACAGCACGATCGCGAGCATGAGGTTCGCCGCGATGCCGGCGAGGATCACGACGCCGCGTCGAAAGACGCTGGCCTTGGTGAAGCTGTGCGCATCGTCGCTCACGGCCGCAGGGTTGCCGTCCTCCTGCCCGAGCATGCGCACATAGCCGCCGATCGGCAGCGCGCGCAGCGAGTACTCGGTCTCGCCGAGGCCGAGCGCGGCGAGCTCATGCTCGCGCATCTCGATCGGACGCCGCCCGTGCTTGCGCACGACGACCGCATCGGCCGACCCGAGCACGAATCCGACGCCGCGCCGGTAGCTCACGAGGCAGGGGCCCATGCCGATCGCGAAGCCGTCGGCGCGGATGCGCGCCCACTTCGCTGCAAGGAAATGCCCGAGCTCATGGATGAAGATCAGGAACCCGAAGCCGAGCAGGATGAGGATGAAGCCGGAAACAGCGCTCACGAGAGTCTCTGACCTTTCGATTGACGCCCTTCGGGGGGCGGTGAGGCCATGCTACGCGCACACCATCGACTCGGTGCGCGACCGCGCCTCTTGATCGGCGCGAAGGACATCCTCGAGCGAGCCGACCGCCGTCACGGGCATGGCGTCGAGCGTGTCCCGCACCAGTTCGGCGATCTCGAGGAAGCCGATCTTGCGATCGAGGAACGCCGCGACCGCGACTTCGTTGGCCGCGTTGAGCACGGTGCCGGTCGAGCCGCCGGACGAGATGACGCGGTGCGCGAGCGCGATCGCCGGGAAGCGGGCGAGGTCGACGGGCTGGAAATCGAGCGAACGCAACGCTGCGAAATCGAGCTTGCGCGACGGCCCGTCGAAACGCTCGGGATCGCACATCGCCTGCTGGATCGGC
>CAIXEV010000659.1 GCA_903918555.1 uncultured bacterium
GGGGCGGCTCAATTCGGGTCGCGAGACGGCGCGCATCCGCAAGCTCATGCGCGCGCTGCGCAACGGCGACCGCACGCGCGCCGAGGAGTGCCTCGAGGAGCCGGGCGGCGTCTACGACCAGCTCGCCCGCAAGATGCTCGAGGAGGGGCCGGACGACGCGATCGCGCTCGAGACGATCGAGGACCTCCGGAGCGTCACCGAGCGCTTCAGCGGCGTGCTTTCGACGATCGTCACCGCGAGCCCGATGCTCGGCATCCTCGGAACGGTCACCGGCATCATCCAGTCGTTCGAGCTGCTCGGCGGCGCGCGCACGATCGTCGATCCGCGCGATGTGTCGGGCGGCATCGCAGAGGCGCTCATCACCACCGCGGCGGGCCTCATCATCGCGCTCGGAACGCTCTTCCCCTACATGATCTTCAAGACGCAGTCCGACCGCGCGCTCGGCCGGTTCGAGGCGATCGTCACCTCCGCGAAGCAGGGGCTCGGTCCGACCCGCAACTGGTCGGTGCGCAAATGACCCGCGCGGCGCTCGCGATCGCAGGCCTCGCATTCGTCGCCTCGAGCGCGGCGCTCGCGCAGTCCGGCGAAATGGCGACGCAGGCGTCTGCGTTCATGCGGAGCCGCACCACCGACGGATACAACGCCTTCGAGACGGCGACGCGCGTCTATCGGCGTTCCGATGGAACGGGCCCCGTCGTGTCGCTCGTCGGCGTCGTCCACATCGGCGACCGTTCGTACTACGACGAGATCGTCGGCATCCTCGGCCGCTCGGAGATCGTGCTCTACGAGAGCGTGCTTCCGCGCGGTGCGTTTGGAACCAGAGGCCGCACCGACAGCGAGCGACAGCGGCGGACGCAGGACGCGATGCTCTTCGTGCGGTCTCTCGCCGAGGGATTCGAGCGAGCGAATGGGCGGCCGGCGGCGTCGCTCGGGGAGTTGCGCGCGTTCACCGTCGCGCGCGACACGCGCCTCGCGCGGCCGTTCGACCTTGCGTGCGTCGACGGCTGGGGGCGCCGTCTCGGCTACTCCGCGGCGGGCGGCGCGTACGCATTCGTGTCGCTTGGCGCGGACGGCGCGTCGGGCGGATCGGATGAGTCGCTCGACCTCGTGCTTCCGCGCCTTGCGCGGCTGAGCGCGGAGTCGAAGGCCCATGAGTCGAAGGCCCATGAGTTGAAGGCCCATGAGTTGAAGGCCCATGAGTTGAAGGCCCATGAGTCGAAGCCAGACGAGCCGAAGCCAGACGAGAAGCAGCCAGACGAGCGCCGCGACCTCTACAAGGAGTTCGCCGACGCGCTCGGTGTCTCGCTTCAGGTGCGCTCGATCGACTACGACCGTCCGGGGTGGGAGCCTGCGGATCTGCCGATGGAGGAACTGCTCGATCGCCTGTGGCGGCGCGGCGAGCGAAGCACGACGCTCGAGATGCTCTCGAAGCAGGACGGTTTTGCGCAGGGCATGTTGCGGTTCCTCCTGTCGATGGTGTCGGATTCGCCGCAGTTCAAGAAGCTTGTGATCCAGGCGCTCGGCGGCGCAGGCGAGACCGCTGGGCGTGCGCAGGGCGGTCGCCGCGCGGGGCTCGGCGAGGTCGACGAGCGGATCATCATCGACGAGCGCAACGACGCCGTGATCGACGAGCTTGCGCATCTCCTCGGCAGGCCGACGCCGCCCGCGTCGGTTGCGATCTTCTACGGCGCCGCGCACATGGGCGACTTCGAGGCGACCCTGCGCGAGCGCTGGGGGCTCGAGCCCGCGGAGGTCGTGTGGAGTTCAGCGATGGGCGTCGACGACTGGAACGACAAGAAGGTGCGCGAGCGCATCACCGCGATCGAGTCGGCGATGAAGGCGATCGAGGAGAAGGATCCCGCCGGGGCCTACCCCATGTGCGCGCGCCTCGAATGGCGTCTCGAGCAGCTGCGCAAGCGCGTGAAGTGAGCGGCTGGCGCCTCGCGCATCAATTCGCGGGGTGCGTGAACAGAACCGAATCCGAGCTCATGTGCGCCACATTGATCCAGCGGCTCTGATCCATGAGTTCGCGCGGGCCCTGCAGCGCGGTCGAGCCGTCTGCGCGCACCGTGGTCACCACATTCTGGATGCGACGGAGCGGAACGGATTCCTGCACGAAGACCTGGAACCCGCTGTTGCCGATCCCCGCGGCGCCTCCGCCGCCGCCGCCACCTGCGCCCGCTCCTGGCGCGCTCATCGACTCGAAGTTGCCTCCGTCGGACGCCTGCCAGACCTGCTGCTGCGCGCAGGTATGGGGCACGACCCACGCCGATCCGTACGCAAGTTCGCTCGGTTCCTTGTAGTAGCCCGGGTCTGCGAGCGTGCTGGCGCTGAAGGTGATGAGGCTGCTCGGACGCTGGATCTGGCTCACCGAGCGCGCCACGACTTCCTGGCGCGGCACGAGCGTGGCCGGAGCGCTGAAGTAGCCGGTGCCCGAGTAGCGCATGCGCACGGCGCCGGTCGTCGCGTCGCGCGTGTACCAGCCGCCGACATAGACCGCGTTGTAGCCGAAGGCCGGCTTGTCGCGGATGTCCTCGGGCGTCACATTCGCGAGATCCTCGTAGTCGGGCAGGTAGCGGTAGAGGATCGAGCGGTCGAACTCGAGGAACGGCATGAGCCGGTTCGGGTAGGTCGTGCAGAACTGCTGCGGAATCTCGTTGCCAGCGTTGTCGCGGGTTCGGATCTTGTAGGCCGTCTGCGCGCCTTCATCGAGGTAGCCCGGGAGGCAGCGGTCGTCGTTCTGGTTCGCGTACAGCGTCCACGCGCGGTTGACCTCGCGAAGGTTCGAGAGCGCGGAGGTCTGGCGCGCCGTCTGTCCGCCACGGACAAGGCCGACCGAGATGAGCGACAGCAGGATGGCGATGATGCTGATGACGACCAGCAGCTCGACGATCGTGAAGCCGCGGGGGCGACGGCCGGGCCGGGGGTTAGGCATCGCGCTAGGCATCGCGGTAGGCATCGCGGCGGCGGGCATTGCGGCGGGCGCGGTCGGAACGGTCGTGGGCATGGAGGCTTCCATCGCAAGTCACTATACGGACTCTCTCCGAGGATCGCCGCACGGAGAAGCGCCTTTCGCCGTCGGCGAGGCGGTTCGGACACCTTGGCTTGGGCCGCGTTTACTGGGGAAGCGGCGCCGCAGGCGGCCGGGTGAGCGACCGTTCGCCGCGGAGGCGGCGCGCGATGTCCGCGATGATTCTCGGATCGTTGAACGCAGCCATGTGGGACCACTCGCCAGAGGGCGTCGGCACCCACCAGAGGGGTTCGCCGTCCGGCGCCGCGAATTCCTCGCCCACCGTGACGTCGTCAAGGCGTGCGTAGCAGACCATGTCGTAGGTCCGCGGGGCGCGGCGGAGCCGGTCGATGAAGTCCGAGGTCGGGAGCATGTCCTCGCCCTGCGGCAGGCCAAGCGGAATCCCCGCGAGGCGCGCGCCTTCGTGCGGCGTCGAGACCGTAAAGAGCCTCCGAATCGGGAGTCGCCGGCCGGCGAGGTCGGGGATCGCCGCGTCGCGCGCGATCAATCCGCCCATCGAGAACGCCACGACATCGACCTCGGGAATGTGATCGGGGTCGACCTGCAGCGCGGCCGCCACCTCGCGAATCAGCTTCTGGCGGCAACCGTCGAAGGTGAACTCGTTGAAGAAGCTCAGTTCGATGACCGTGCCCGCGACGCAGGGCGCGATGCCGCGGACCAGCGCGCCGGAGGAGATCTTCGGGTCGCCGATCCCGGCGAGGACGACGAGCGGCCGCTCGAGAGGGCGCGAATCAAGCTCCATGCGCTCGAGGTCGGCCTGCGCCTGCTCCTTGGCCGTCGGAAACGACGGATTCGGCGTGCGGCGCGGCATCGCGCATCCGCCCGCCGTGATCGTGACGAGGAGGACGGCGACGATGACGGCGACGACAACGAGGAGCGGGCTCGTCGTTCTGGTCGTCAACTGGTCTTTCCGATGGTGACTTGCTCGACGGTGACCTGCTCGACGAGACCCGCGCGGATCTTGTCGGCGCCCGAACCGAGCTCGCCGATCGGCGCCGGCGGCACGATCTCGACGACCTTCTCGCCGAGCTTCGCCTCGCCGCGCTTCACCTTCGCCTCGAACTCGCGGCATTCCTGCAGAAGCCGGTCGAGGATCTCGGGCTCGGGCACATTCGCCACGCGCTGGCCCTGCACATAGATGATGCCGCGGCGGTCGCCCGCGAACACGGCGACATCGGCGCCTTCGGCCTCGCCCGGGCCGTTCACGATGCAGCCCATCACGGCGACCTTGATCGGCAGCTCGAGCTCTGGCATCAGCTTCTTCTCGACTTCCTTCACGAGCGTGAAGAGGTCGACCTGGATGCGGCCGCAGGTCGGGCACGCGATGAGCTCGACGCCCTTTCTCTCGCGCTTGCCGAGGGAATAGAGGAGCTCGAGCCCGTCCTTCACCTCGTCGATGTGGTCGCTTGCGTACGAGATGCGCAGCGTGTCGCCGATCCCGTTCGCGATCAGCGTGCCGAGCGCGGCGATCGAGCGGATCGCGCCCGTCTCGCGCGGGCCTGCGTGCGTGACGCCGAGGTGGAGCGGATAGTCAAAGCGCTTCGAGATCTCGGTGTAGACATCGATCACCATCGACGCGTCCATCGACTTCGCGCTGATCGCGACATCGTGGAAGTCGCGTGCGTCGAAGATGTCGAGGTATTCCTCGAGCTTCGCGATCATGAGCGCGAGCATGTGGCCGGACTTGTGGCCGGCGAAGAACTTGCCGAGCTCCTCGGCGCGCCTCATCTTGTCCTTGCGCTCGATGATCGAGCCTTCGTTCACGCCGATGCGGATCGGGATCTTCCGCTCCTTGCAGGCGTCGATCACCTTGTTGACCTGCTCGCGGTCGTTGATGTTGCCGGGGTTCAGGCGGATCTTGTGCACGCCCGCCTCGACCGCCTCGAGCGCCCGCTGGAAGTGGAAGTGGACATCGGCCACGATCGGGACGGAGACCTGGTTGAGGATCTCCTTGAGCGCCTCCGTGTCCTTCCGCTCGGGGACCGCCACGCGGACCACATGGGCGCCCGCCTTGGCGTAGCGCTCGATCTCGGCGACGCACGCGTCGATGTCGTGCGTGTAGCCGGCGGTCATGGTCTGGACGGCGATGGGGGCGTCGCCGCCGATGCGGACTCGGCCGACGCGGTCGTCGCCGAGGGTGATCTGACGGGTCTTGCGGCGTGGGGCCATAGTCGGCAAGTATAGGGCTCGGCGATAGAGCTTCGGCGGGGGTTCCTGTAGAGTGCTCGGGACCCAACCCACAGGAGGTCCTCGCGATGGAAGCTGCCCCCGCGCCGTATGTGCGAACCCGCCTCTCGGTGATGATGTTCCTTCAGTACGCGATCTGGGGGGCGTGGCTTCCGATCCTCTACCCGTTCCTGATGGGGCATCGCGGGTTCAACCTCGACCAGACGGGCCTCTGCCTGATGGCAGGCGCTGCGGGCGCGCTCTTCGGACCGTTCATCGCCGGACAGCTTGCCGACCGGTCTTTCGCGACCGAGAAGCTGCTCGCGATCAGCCACCTCGTCGGTGCGGTGCTCGTCTACTTCCTGGCGAGCGCAGAGACCTTCCAGGCATTCCTCGCGTTGAGCTTCGTCTACGGCCTCGTGTACGCGCCAACGCTCGCGCTCACGAACTCGA
>CAIXEV010000660.1 GCA_903918555.1 uncultured bacterium
GGATGCCGGCTGCGTAGCGGCGGTCGTCCTGGATCGAAGGAGCCGACATCGCGAGCAGGAGATACGCGCGCGCGGTGTGCTTCAGGCGCAGGTCGGTGCTGGCGCGGCCCGGCTTCCACTCGGGATGCCCGCGCGTGGGGCGCGCGGCGTTCCAGTGTCCGCAGAGACGCGCCGCGTCCTCGACGAGCGCATCGAAGTCGAGCCGGCCCGCTGCGACGAGCACCGTGTTGTCGGCGGAGTAGCGCTCGGAGAAGTACCGCGACATCTGGTCGCGCGAGAGCGCGCGCACGGTCTCGGTGGTGCCGAGCACGCGGTGCGCGAGCGGGTGGTCCTCGTAGAGCCGATCCATCATCGCCTCGTAGCCGACCCAGAACGGCTGGTCGGCATACATCGCGATCTCCTCGAGGATCACGCCCTTCTCCTCCTCGAAGTCCTTCTCCCGCAGCGCGGGACGGAGGATGTCGGAGAGGATCTCGAGCGCCGCGGGGAGCCGCTCGGGCAGCACATGCGCGTGATAGGCGGTGAGCTCGTTCGTGGTGAACGCGTTCTGGCTCGCGCCGATGTCGTCGAAGTCGCGGTTCACATCCTCCGCCGTCCTGCGGTCGCTTCCCTTGAACAACATGTGCTCGAGGTAGTGCGAGACGCCCATAAGCTCGCTCGGCTCGTCGCGCGAGCCGGTCTTCACGAAGAAACCGAGCGCGGCGGTGTGTGCGGTCGGGTCGACCTCGGCCTGGATCTCGAGGCCGTTGGGAAGACGCGCGGTGCGGTGCTGGATGGCTTGGGCGGCTGCGGACATGGGCGACAAGTGTAGTGGGATCGAGGGCGCGCATCGCTCGTCGCGGGGAATCGGGCGGTCGCTTCGCCTACACTCTCGATCCGATGTCCGACGCCCCGAAGTCCGGCACCCCGAAGTCCGGCGCCCCGAAGTCCGGCGCCCCGAAGTCCGGCGCCCCGAAGTCCGATGCGACGCCGTCCCCCGACGCGATCGCGCGCACGCTCGCGCGCCACCCGCGTCCGCTCGGCGGCGACACGCAGCGAACCGCCGGCGCGTCGAAGCTCAGCCTGACCGGCGAGGTCATCAACAACCGCGAGGCCGAGGCGCACCACCTGCGCATCCAGCGCAAGCCCGAGTGGCTGCGCGCCCGCGTGCCCGGCGGCGAGGGCTACGAGCGCCTCAAGAAGATCATCGACGAGCACCGGCTGCACACGGTCTGCCAGGAGGCCTCGTGCCCGAACATGGGCGAGTGCTGGGGCCGCGGCACCGCGACGATCATGATCCTCGGCGACACCTGCACGCGCGCGTGCGGGTTCTGCAACATCAAGACGGGCAAGCCGCCGGTCTACGACCTCGACGAGCCGCGCCGCGTGGCGGAGTCGCTGGCGCTGATGAAGCTGAAGCATGTCGTCATCACGAGCGTGAACCGCGACGAGCTCGCCGACGGCGGCGCCGCGATCTGGGCCGAGACGATCCGGCGCGTGCACGAGTCGTGCCCCGAGATGTCGGTCGAGATCCTCGTCGGCGATTTCCAGGGCGACGAGAAGGCGATCCAGACCGTGTGCGACGCGCGGCCCGAGATCATCTCGCACAACATGGAGACGGTGCACCGCATGCACCCGGCCGTGCGCCCGCAGGCGAAGTACGAGCGTTCGCTCGCGGTCTTGCGGCAGTTCAAGCAGAGCGGACTCGTGACGAAGACCGGCATCATGGCCGGGATCGGCGAGCACGACGACGAGATCCTCGAGCTCCTCGACGATGTGCGCGCCGCGAGCGACGCCGACATCATCACGATCGGCCAGTATCTCCAGCCGACGCGCAACCATCTGCCCATCGACCGCTGGGTGCATCCCGACCAGTTCGCGATGTATCGCCGCGAGGCGCTCGCGCGCGGATTCAAGGTGTGCGAGAGCGGACCGCTCGTTCGCTCGAGCTATCACGCGGAGGAGCAGGCGGCGATGCTGTCGGGCGCAGCCAAGGATGCGCATGCGCAGACACACGAGGAAATGTCGAGGCTCATCGAGCAGGGGCGCAAGAAGCGTTCGTGATCCGAGCGCGCGCCGCGGTCAGTGGTGACCGCCGCCGCCGTGCGAGTCCTTGCCCTTCGCTCCGCCATGCTCGTCAGCCTTCGACGCAGCGGCCTTCGCGGTCTCGGCCTGCTTTGCGGCCTTCTCTGCGGCTTCCTCTGCCTCGGCCTGCTCGACCGCGAGCTGCGCGAAATCGACGGGACCGATGCCCTGCGTGGTCGCCGCCCGGTGGGCGAGCACCCATGCGACCGGCGCCGAGAAGAGCATGGTGAGCGCGACGGCGCTGACCACGAGACGCGACGGTTCGGGCACGAAGCGCATCGGA
>CAIXEV010000661.1 GCA_903918555.1 uncultured bacterium
GAGCCACCCTGCGATGGTCACGCCGTCCTGCTCCGCAGCACCCCGGATCTCCTGGGTGTCGAGTTCGTCGAGCACGACCTCGATCGCCTCGTGGCAGCCGACCGGCGATGCGAACGCCGCAGGCACCTCGGCGAGCTCCGCGAGCGCGCGATCGAGCAGCCGAATCGACGCCTCGCGCTCGCCGGCGAACGCGCCTCGCATGTCGTTGCCGACGATCGCGTGAAGCACCTCGCGGATCGGCCGCGCCCACGCTGCGACCACACACTCCCGCTCGAGTGGCCGACAGAGTTCGAGCACCGCCTTGCGCAACCCCGCGTACGCACGGGCGACGCCAGCGACACGCTGGTCGTCATCCGGACCGGGCGCCACGGGTTCGTCGCGCCATGCGCCGACAAGCACCGCCGCGCGATAGCCCGACACCCGTTCGGCGGCATCGCCGATGCCGGCCGAGCCCGCCAGCCAGCATGCGACATCGTCATGGCGCACGAAGGCCGCCAGCGATTCGGCGGAGCCTTCTCCGATGAGATCCGCCAGTCGCGCGAGGAGCGTTCCAAGCCGCGTCGCGCGGAACGGCCGCGCCTCGCCCGTCGCGGCGGGCGCCCCCGAGAGCGCGAGCTCGCGTTCGACCGCGCGGCGCGTCTCGTCATCGGGCGCCATCACGAAGAGTTCATCGCTGGTCGGAAGCGCGTCGCCCGGCGACCGGCCTCCTCGGTCGCTACCAAGCGGCAGCGTGCGGATCGCCGCGATCACATCCTTCGCAGCGCCATTCGGGCGGTCGGCGACGCGAATGGCCGCGTCTCGGATCCGTTCCGTCGGGAACGCACGCCCTTCCCAGCGCGCGGCGATGGGGAATCCCTCGTCGTCGACATCGTCCGGGCGGTGGACGCACACCTCGACGCGCACGCCGCGCGCGCGCAGGAGCCGCAGCAGTTCGCGTTGCACGGGATCTGGGTCGGCAAACAGCACGACCACGCGATCCAGTCCATCGGCAACGACCCGGCCTGCGCGCACCCCGTCGCGGATCGATTCGTCGCGGTCCACGCACCCGCACGCGACGAGGAGCTCGGTCCGACGCCGCTCGAACTCGGCGAGCACCTCGAGCCGCACGGCAAGATCGCCACGCGCACGCGCTGCATCGCGCGCGGCCGCGCTCGTGGCGATCGACTGCAGCGAGCCCATCGACGCCGCGACCTCCGCCGACAGCCTGCACACCCGGCGCGCGATCCTCATGCGAACCCGCGGGTCGGGTTCTTCCGGCATGCCGAAGAGCGCCGCCACGCGCGCGGCGAAGCCATCCTTCGCGGCGATGGAGCGATCGAGCACCTCGCGCCAGGAGAACAGCGCGGCCACATCGCCAAGAATCGGACGGGTCGGCGCAACCAGATTCGGCCCGAAGCGCTTCGGCGTCACGATCATGGGCGCGAAGAGCGGCTCGCACGCCGCCTTCGCCCGCGCGAGAAGCCGTCGCGAGAGCGCACCGGCCAGTCGCCCGCCGGGGACAAGCACCATCGTGCGGGAGAAGTCGAATCGGTGCGTTCGGCCGCCTGCGGCCGACGGCACACCAGGTTCGGCCGCGGCCGCGGCCGCGCCCGCGCCCACGCCCACGCCCGCACCCACGCCCACGCCCACGCCAACACCGGCGCAGAGCGCGTCACACAGCGCCTCCGAAATCGACAGCCCCGCGTCGAGCACGCGAATCGCCGTCGCCGCGCCGGCGTCCGCCGCGCCCGCACCCGCTGCGTCCGAATGCCGTGAAGTTGTGCCGCTTCCACCAACCATCGTTCGATCCACCCTCTCGACTGGCCTGACAATGACTGCATCCGCACCGCACCCGTTGCCCGACGCAAGATCGCAGAAAACGAAACCGCCAGGTCTCGTGTTTCATTTCTCCCTGCAAGTCCATCGCATCGTCCGTCGAAGCGGGCGCAGTATACCCCGCTCGAAATCGTCTCCTCGAGATGCGACACATTTCCACGCAAGTTTTTGAGATGGGAATCTGACGCGCCCGTGAGGACCCCGAGAGTAGCCGCGCTCGAACCCGCCGGGCCCATCCACACGAGCCGCGCCCACCGAACCCCCGCTCGCCGCTCAGTCGCGGTACTTCACATGACAATCCTTGCAGTTCGCCGTGATCTGCTTCATCGCGGCGGACAGCTTCTTCTTGTGCTCGGCGATCGCCGCTTCGTCGCTCTCGGCCACGCCCGTCGACTTCGGCGCGCCCGCCGCCAGCATCGTCTCGAGCCCGCCCGCGCGCTCGGTGCCGGCCGCAAGCAACGCACGGAAGTCCGCGCGCGCGTCCTCCGCAAGCGCCGTCACATGCGAGTCATCCGCGAGCAACCGATAGAGATCCGCGAGCGTCCCCGCATCGGCCGCCGGCGCGAGATCGGGGTGATCCTTCGGCACCACCCAGCCGTTCTTTTCGACGATCTTCAGCCGATCAAACACCTCGTCGATCGAGACCATCGCCGCCGTCATCGAGTCGGGCTTCGTCAC
>CAIXEV010000662.1 GCA_903918555.1 uncultured bacterium
GCAACGATCAGGTCAAGCCGCGTGGTCCCGCCCGGGCGCGAAGCCGGGCGGCTCGTCACCGTCGAATCGCGACGCGGCGGCGCCATTCGAAGACCCGCTCGAGGGGCACCAAGAGAAGACCGCTGCCGACCGAGCCGGGAAAGACGAGCAGGACGCAGATGAAGATCAGATCGAGTCGAACGCCGAACATCCTTCGATCGCAGAGAGCGTCAAAGGTCCCGGGCTCCCAAAGCAGTCCCGTTTGGTCGCATGCCCAGGCCACGAGCCCGAGCCCGATCACCAGCGGAAGTTCCGCGAACGGCACAGGGCTTGGGTAGTAGTGCTTCCTCTGCCAGATCGCCCGAAGCGCGACGACCCAATGGCCGAGCGTCAACGAGAGGCCCAAGGCGGAAAGGGGAAGACCGATGATGAAACCGAGCGCGATACTCATGGTTTGGTCGGGTGCTCGCATGTAATCACGCATAGTGCCGGGGACGCGCCCGCTCGCACCCCCAGCTATCTGGCACGGGATCCGCCACCCCACCGGTCGAGCCACGACTGGAACATCAACACATTCCACGCCTCGTAGCCGTTCGAGCGCTTGGCGGGGTCGAGGGTTCGGTTCCAGAGCGCGGCGACAGCGGTCGGGTCGAAGTATCCGTCGCGCGCGAGGCGGTCCGGCGCCAGCAGCGACTCGGCCCACGGGCGCAGCGGTCCGCGCAGCCACTCCGCGAGCGGCACGCCGAAGCCCATCTTGGGGCGTTCGAACAACGCGCGCGGCACGCGGCGCTCGAGCACGCGGCGCAGCGCCCACTTGCGTTCGCCGTCGCGGATCTTCATCGAGAGCGGCAGCTGGAACGCGAGCTCGGCCAGGCGCGAGTCGAGCAGCGGTTCGCGCGCCTCGAGCGACACGGCCATGCTCGCGCGGTCGACCTTCACGAGGATGTCGTCGACGAGATAGCTCGCGATGTCGGCCTGCATCATGCGCGTCTGCATGTCGAGTTCGGAGGCGAGCTCCGCCGGGTCGGTGAGCGCGGTCACCGGCCGCGACGCGCCGATGACGAGCGCTTCCGACTGCGGGCTGATCGCGACAAGATCGAGGTAGATCGCCCACGCATCGTCGTGTCCGATCAGCTCGGCGAGGCGGTGCGCGCGGTCGCCCGCGCGGTCGACCGAGTAGCGCGCGGGCAGGATCTTCGACAGCGCGTGGCCCGTGCGGTTCGCGATTCCGCGCGGCGTCGCGCGCAACAGCGCCGACATCAGCGCGCGCGCAGGCCGCGGCACGCGGCGCGAGCGATGTGCGATCGATTCGGTCCACGCGTAGCGGTAGTAGCCGCCGAAGAGCTCGTCGCCGCCGTCGCCCGAGAGCGACACGGTGACGCTGCGCCGCGCGACCTCGCTCACGAGAAGCGTCGGGATCTGCGAACTGTCCGCGAACGGTTCGTCCCAGATTCCCGCGAGCCGCGGCACCATCGCGAGCGCCTCTTCGCCCGACACATACACCTCGGTGTGATCGGTGCCGAGATGCTTCGCGACCGCGCGCGCGTACGGCGCCTCGTCGAACTCCTTCGGGCCGAAACCGATGGTAAAGGTGCGCACGGGCTTCGACGACTGCGCCTGCATCGCGGCGACGACCGCGCTCGAGTCGATGCCGCCCGACAGGAACGCGCCGAGCGGCACATCGGCCACCATGCGCAGGCGCACGCTCTCGAGGAGCGCCGCATCGACCGCGTCGATCGCCTCGGCGTCGCTGCCCGCGAAGCGATGCGCCGCACCGCGCCGCACGAGCTCGCGCGAATGCCACCAGCAGCGCTCCTCGGCGCGCGCATTCGCGAGGTCGACGCGCAGCAGATGCCCGGGCCGCAGTTTGCGCGCCTCGGGGTGGATCGAGAGCGGCCCCGGCACATAGCCGTGCCGCACGAAGAGCGTGAGCGCGCCGCGATCGACCGAGCCCGACCACGCGGAACACGCGCGCATCGCCTTGAGTTCGCTCGCGAACACGAGCGCGGCGCCTTCGGGCAGCGCAAACGCGCCGCCGGGCACGCGCGTCGCATGCGTCAACCCGTAGTACAGCGGCTTCACGCCGAAGCGATCGCGCACGAGCCACACGATGCGTTCGACGCGATCAAGCACCGCGAACGCGAACATGCCCTCGAAGCGCGCGATCGCGGCCTCCACGCCCCATTCTTCGAAACTGGCGAGCATCGCCTCGGTGTCGGAATGCCCGCGGAACGCATGTCCGCGCGCGCGAAGTTTGTCGCGCAGCGCGGCGTGGTTGTAGACCTCGCCGTTGAACGCGATCGCGTAGCGGCCGCGCGCGGACTCCATCGGCTGGTGGCCCGCGGGCGAAAGATCGAGGATCGCAAGC
>CAIXEV010000663.1 GCA_903918555.1 uncultured bacterium
CAGACGCACCGCGCCGCCGCCCTCGAACGCGCCCGCCGAGACGAGCGGGTTGCCCGCGCGGTTCGCAAGCGACAGCCGCGCGCCCGCCTGCGCCGACTCGAACACGCCCACGACCTTGTCCTCGGGTGCGCCGAGCTCGACGCGGCCGCCGGAGCGCTGCGCGTAGGCGCTCACCATCGCGTGGCCGTCCTTCGACCAGAGGATGAAGTCGCCGCCGAGCTCGTTCGCGCCGAGGCGCGCTGTGTTCGCGCCGGCCGTGTTCCAGAGGTCGAGCCGGCCGCCCTGGGGCGAGGTCGTGGCCACGAGCGCCACGCGGCCCGTGTCGTCGAGGATCTCGAGTCGCTTCGTCTGCACGAGCGGCATGATCTCGGGGTTCCTCATCGCGAAGAGCCCGAGCGCGAGCCCCACGGTCGCGAGCCCCGCGAGCAGCCGCGCCGAGCGCGTCTCGCGGCGGAGACGCGCGACCTCGGTCTTCAGGAGCTCGAGGTCGTGGCGGTCGGTCGCGTCGAAGGTGCGAGAATTCTGCTGGGTTCCGGGCGCTGGCTGCATGCGTGCTCCTCGCGGGAATCGCGGGTCTACATCGAGTCGCCGCGTCTTCCACGGCGAGCGGTTAGCATATCGGCGATATCTCGCACGGTTGCCGAGAGACGCTGTCGACGAGACCGAGAGGACGCGAGCCATGGCGAAGAACGACCGCACGAAGGAGATCCGCCCGCAGGGCACCGGACCGATCGGCGTCGCGCTGATCGGGACCAAGTTCATGGGTCGCGCGCACTCGACCGCATGGGGCAAGTGCGCGCAGTTCTTCGACCTCAAGCGGCCGCCCGCGATGCGCGTGGTGGCCGGCCGCAATCCGGCCGAGACTTCGGCGTTCGCCGCGAAGTGGGGGTGGCAGGGTTCCACCGCAGACTGGCGCGAGGTGCTGAAGGACGACTCGATCGAGCTCGTCGATGTCTCGACGCCGAACAACCTTCATGCCGAGATGTCGATCGCGGGCCTCGAGGCGGGCAAGCATGTCGCCTGCGAGAAGCCGCTCGCGGGCACGCTCGCCGACACGAAGAGGATGGTGCTCGCCGCGCGCGCGGCCGCGAAGAAGGGCGTGCGCACCTTCGTCTGGTACAACTATCGCCGCTGCCCGGCCGTTGCGCTTGCGCATCGGCTCGTGCGCGAAGGCCGCCTCGGCCGCATCTTCCATGTGCGCGCGTCGTACCTGCAGGACTGGGGCGGGCCCGACACGCCGCTCCTCTGGCGGTTCCAGGCCGATCAGGCGGGCTCGGGCGCGCACGGCGACCTGAACGCGCACATCATCGACATGGCGCGCTTCATCACCGGCGACGAGGTCATCGAGGTCGCCGGCGCGATCGAGGAGACCTTCGTCAAGGAGCGCGCGGTCGTCGCGAACGCCGGCGGCGAGATCTCCGGCAAGGGCGCGAAGTCGTCCGCGTCCGGCAAGAAGTCCGGCAAGTCGACCGTCGACGACGCGGTGCTCTTCCTCGCGCGCTTCAAGCAGGGCGCGATCGCGAGCTTCGAGGCCACGCGCCTCGCGACCGGCAACCAGAACCGCAACAACATCGAGATCAACGGCGAGAAGGGCTCGATCAAGTTCGACTTCGAGCGCATGAACGAGCTCGAGTGGTGGGACCACACGCTCGACCCGAAGCTGCGCGGCTGGAGCCGCATCATGTGCACCGACGGCGCGCACCCGTACGCCGGGCACTACTGGCCCGCTGCGCACCTGATCGGCTACGAGCACGGCTTCATCAGCCAGGCCGCCGACATCTGCGCGGTGGTCGCGGGCGGCTCGCCTGTCGTCGCGCTTCCCGACTTCGAGGACGCGTACAAGACGCAGTGCGTGCTCGAGGCCGCGATCCGCAGCGCGCGCGAGCGTCGGCCGGTGCCGATCCGCGAGCTCGATCGATTCTGAAACGCGCGGCCGATCCTGAGAAACATGCGGAAAAACACAACCGCCCTCGCGAACGAGGGCGGTTGGTGTCTTTGTGCTGCGTGCAGGCGACGGATCAGCGGCGACGGCGCGAGGCCAGGCCGGCGAGGCCGAGCAGCGCGAACGCGCCGGGGGTCGGCACGAGGGTGGTCTGGTACCACATGTTCGAGAAGGTCTGGCCGGAGAGCACGTAGTAGCCAGCGGTCGTGGCGGCGCTGCTCGCGAAGAACCCGTTGTTGGAGGAGCCGGTCATCGGGCTGTTCGCGAACGACAGGATGGTTCCCATGCGCGTCGCGCCGACGACATTGGTCAGCTGCTGGGTCACGACGACATTGGAGACATCGAGGTTGATGCCGAGCGAGGCAAGGCTGGTCACCGTGATGGTCGTGTAGAAGCCCTTGGCGAGCGCGCCGAGGCTGACCGTGAATCCGCCGATGTACGAGCTATCGCTGCCACGGAAGAAGCTGATGTTCTGGGTGGCGCTGGTCAGGTTCGCGGCCGAGGAACTGCTGCAGAACACGGTGAACTTGAAGGCATCGACGATGCCCGTGCCCACCATGTTCGTCTGGTCCCCGTAGATCGCAGCGAGGTCGGTGCTCGAAGTTGCGTTACCGATGGGCAGCGTCGTGGAGTCGTAGGCGACACCCTCGAAGTTGGAGGAGGCTCCACCGTTCGACCAGGTGCCCGAGGACCAGTCGAACGACTGGGCTCCGGCGAAACTGGCCTCTTCGACGGTGAAGTCGGCGAGGGCGGGAGCAGCGAGGCCAGCGGCCACGATGAGGGACAGGACTGCGATTTTCAAGGCGAACTCCATCTGAAGAACGATTGCGACAGCCGACTCGCGCCATCCACCCTGGATGACGCAGTCGCCCTCCGACCCGTCCGTGGACGAGAGCGCAAACCAGGGC
>CAIXEV010000664.1 GCA_903918555.1 uncultured bacterium
CCCCCGCGCAAGGCACGAATCACGGCGAAACCGCGAGTCCGTGCTAGCCCTTGCCTAGGTTCGGGTTTACTTTGCGCTTAGAAGGTGAGTCCCCCACCGCGCACGGATGGTCCGTCCGCAGTGGCTGGGGTGCGCCGCCGTGTCGTTTCGGCGCCGCCCCCAATGCCGGCCCCGCAAGAGAGCAAGGAGCATCGATGAGTACGAATTTCGCCTCGAAGGCGTTGGCCAGCCGGCTGACGCGTCACTTTGCCGCTGGCGCGGCCGTTGCCGCCGCCGTTTCGTTCACGGCGACCGCTGATGTCGTCTACACCTCGGTCAACTGGACCATTCCCGCGAACGCCGACGGTCTCTACATCAATGTCGAAACCCTCGCGACCGGCCCCCTCGCCTCCGCGGTTCCGGGCTGGGACATCAATCCCTACGGCGCCACCGCGCTGACCTGGTTCAACGCCACTGGTACGGGCATGCTGCGCTTCCCGGGCGCCACCACCGGTTCGGCGGGCAACCTCGCCCTCGGCACGATCGTCGGCGCCGCGGGCTCCTACGGCTCGGGCACCGTGACCGTCGGCGCAGCAGCAGGCAACTGGCAGCTGAACGCCACGAACCTCTTCGGCTTCCGCTTCGTCGCCGCGAGCGGCCAGACCCACTACGGCTGGGGCCGCATGGTCGTCGGCACGGCGATCACCAATCGCACGATCACGGGCATCGCGTGGGAGAACATCGCGGGCACCGCGATCGCGGTTGGCAACGAGGGCGGCCCGCCGCCGGCCTACGACCCGTGCGCGACCTTCAACCCGACCCTGACGCTCGCCTCGACTTCGGTCGCTCTGAACCAGACCACCGCGGTGGACCTCAACCTCGGCGGCTCGAGCTGCGCGTTCTCGGTCCGCAAGGCGAACTTCTTCAAGTTCACGCCTTCCGCGACCGGAACCTACACGATCAGCTCCTGCCCGAGCGCCGTTGATACGCGCATGGCGATCGTGACCGATTGCGCCAACCCCGCTGGCACGCTCCTCGCGTGCAACGACGACTCGGCGTGCGGCACTTCGGCTGCGATCACCCTCTCGCTCACGCAGGACTCGCCGGTCTATGTCGTGATCGGTGGCGTGGACGCCGACCTCCCGTCGCCGCTCCCCGTCTCGATCACTCCTCCGCCGATCCAGGTGTGCGTCGACGCGGCTGCCGCCAGCTATGGCGACAACGCGTTCGACACCACGACCGGCATGACGACCACGCAGACCATGCAGAGCAACGCTGCAGGCACGACCCAGGCCACCGCGTACAAGACGGTTTGGTTCAAGTTCACCCCGACCGCAACGGGTGCCTTCACCCTCAAGACCTGCGGTGCAGTCGGCTCGACCGGCAGCGGCGACACGATGCTCTCCATCGGCTCCGTCTGCCCGGGCATTGGATCGCGCTTCAACACGATCGCGTACAACGACGACGCTCCGACCTGCCTGAGCAGCGCGACCGCCAACCTCGCGAGCTGGATCGACGCGACCAACAACGGCGCGACGGGCACCTTCGGTGGTTTCCCGCTCACGCAGGACCTGATCGCTGGCCAGACCTACTACATCGCCGTCGGCCAGTTCAGCGCGACGGCCACCGTGACCGTGGCTGGCTCGCTCAACATCTCCGGACCCGAGGCGCCGAGCAACCCGGCTGACCTCAACGGCGACGGCACCGTCAGCGCGTCCGACCTGGCGATCCTGCTGAGCAACTGGGGCAACCCCGGTGGCCTCGGCGACATCGACGGCGACGGCACCGTCGGCGCGACCGACCTCGGCGCGCTTCTGAACGCCTGGACGGCCTGATCCGCCCTCGGCGCAACTCAACTGATCCCGCGGCCGCGTCGACAACGACGCGGCCGCGGTGCTTCTGAGCCTCGTGCGCCGATCGCCCATGCCGCGGACGCAGATCGATTGAATGCGGGTTCCATGGATTTCATCCTTGACCCGCTCGCGTGACACCGACACACTCATGCACCGACGCGCCGCTTCGGCGCGCTGACCACCATGACACACATGCACACCGCCTGCCTTCCGTCCATCGCCGCCGCGCTTGCGGCCTCCTTCGCGTCTGCTCTGCCGCAGGCCTCGAAGCCCACGCCGCCCGAGACCGAGCATGTCTCGACGCTCACGCGCGTCCGCGAGGGCGGCACGCCCTACGACCCGAAGCAGAAGCTTGTGCCCTACGCGGTCGACCTGACCGCGGGCGGCCGCGGCGGCGACGGCGGGACCGCCGACGCGCCGAACGGCGCGCTCATCGAGTCGCCTGCCGAGTACGCGCCGACGCGGGGCGTCCTCTATCAGTACGGCAACAGCTGGAACTCGGTCGTGACCGCGCTCGTCTCGAGCCTGACGGGAAGCGCCGCGTTCGACGAGATCGCGTATGTCGTCGTCGCGAACCAGACGACCGCCAACTCGGCGACCACCGCCTTCATCGCGGCCGGCGCCAACATGAGCAAGGTCGTCTTCATCATCCAGCCGAACAACTCGATCTGGATGCGCGACTACGGCCCGCACTTCATCTTCGAGAACGGCACGCTCGCGGTCGTCGACAGCC
>CAIXEV010000665.1 GCA_903918555.1 uncultured bacterium
AGGGCATCGATGGCGGCGGCTTCGTCTTCTACACGAACCTCGAGAGCCGCAAGGGCGGCGAGCTCGCGGCCAACCCCCGCGCGGCGCTGCTCTTCCACTGGAAGTCGCTGCGCCGCCAGGTCCGCGTCGAGGGCCCCGTCGCGCCGGTGACCGACGCCGAGGCCGACGCCTATTTCGCGTCGCGCGCGCGCGCCAGCCGGATCGGGGCCTGGGCCTCGCGCCAGTCGCGGCCGATGGAAGGTCGCTTCGAGCTCGAGAAGCGCGTCGCCGAGTACACCGCGCGCCACGCGATCGGCGAGGTGCCGCGCCCGCCCTTCTGGTCGGGCTTCCGCCTGTCGCCGGAGCGCATCGAGTTCTGGCAGGACCGCGCCTTCAGGCTCCACGACCGCGTCGTGCACCTGCGCGACGGCGCGGGCTGGCGCACGGAGCGCCTCTTCCCGTGAGCGCGCGCCCCGACCGCGCGCAGGCCGGCGCGATGATGCGCCGCGCCGCGACCGCCTCGGTCGTGGTCGCGGCCGTGCTCATCGCGGCCAAGGTCGGGGCGTGGCTCGCCACGGACTCGGTCGCCGTGCTCTCGAGCCTGCTCGACTCCCTGCTCGACGCCGCCGCCTCGCTGGTCAACCTCGTCGCGGTGCGCCACGCGCTGACGCCCGCGGACGAGGAGCACCGCTTCGGCCATGGCAAGGCGGAGCCGCTGGCGGGCCTCGCGCAGTCGGCCTTCGTCTGCGGCTCGGCCGTGATCCTGCTGATGGAGGCGGTCCACCGGTTCGGCTCGCCGCAGCCCGTGCAGCGCCCGGAGGTCGGCATCGCCGTGTCGGTGCTGGCGATCGTGCTCTCGGCCGGGCTCGTCTGGTACCAGCGCCGCGTCGTCGCGCGCACCGGCTCGGTCGCGATCGCCGCCGACTCCCTCCACTACGGCGCCGACGCGCTGCTCAACGGGGCCGTCGTCGCGGCGATCCTGATCGGCGCCTTCCTCGACGCGCCCCTCGTCGACCCGCTCTTCGGGGCGCTCATCTCGCTCTGGATCCTGCGCGGCGCGGCGCGCATCGCGCGCCAGTCCTTCGACCTGCTGATGGACCGCGAGCTGCCGCCGGGCGACAGGGAACGCATCCTGCGCATCGCGCGCGCGCGGCCCGAGGTGCTCGACGTGCACGACCTGCGCACGCGCTCGGCGGGGACGCACATCTTCGTGCAGATGCACATCGAGCTCGACGCCGACATGCGCCTCGCCCGCGCGCACGAGATCGCGGACGCCGTCGAGCACGAGATCCGCGCCGCCTATCCCAACGCCGAGATCATCATCCACCAGGATCCCGCGGGCATCGACGAGGCCCATCGCGCGGCCGCGCCTGCATGAGCGCGCGCGGGCCCGGCGACGAGGGCGGACAGGCGGAGGTCCTGCGCTTCCTCGCCGACCCGGCCACGCATGGCGGCGTCGCGCCGCGGCGCATCGACACGCATGGCTCCGTCGTCTTCCTCGCTGGCGACCGGGCCTGGAAGCTCAAGCGCGCGGTGGCCTTCTCCTACATG